>JBFGLK010000323.1:0-4741 GCA_041576195.1 Promineifilaceae bacterium (SeqCode) | reverse complement strand
CGACAAGCGCGTCGCCGACTTCGTCTACATCGCCGATCTCCAGCCGCTGCACATCCGTCGCGGCTTCATCAACCTCACCCCCGAGCATTGGCGCTTCTTCGCCTTGAACGCCCGCACCGAGATACGGGATGACGTAACCATTCGCTTCGGCGACAAGCAGGACACGCGCAGCTCCGTCTGGCGATTGAAGCCCAGCGAGCAGGCGCGCATCGTCCTGAGCGATGCCGGCCAGCGCTGGTTGGAGCGCACCTTCTCCACGGGTGGGCGCGTCGAGGTGGCCGCCTTCAAGAACGACGAAGAAGACATTCTGATCACCCTGACGGCAGTGAGCTGATGGGGGCACCGTGGCCCGGGGCCGGGAACCGGCAGGAGCAACTCGGGCCGCGTTTGGGGTTATAATCCAGTAGCGCCCGCGCAGGTAGGCGCGCAGCCGCTGCCCTGGCTGCCGGCAGTGGCGGCTCAAGACGCCGGATCGGAGAGCATCACCGCATGTCACGCACCAAGATTGTGGCCACTATCGGGCCCGCCTCAGACAATGTGGACACAATCCGGAAGATGTTGCACGCGGGCATGAATGTGGCCCGCGTCAACTTCTCCCACGGCAACCACGAGTCGCATCGACAGACGATCGAGCGCTTGCGGCGGACGGCCGAGGAAGAAGACCGCGTCCTGGCCATCCTTGGCGACCTTCAGGGCCCGAAGATCCGTTTGGGTAACGTGCGCGCCGGTGGCATCCCCCTGACGCTTGGCGATGAGATCGTCCTGACGCCACTGCGCGGCCAGCCGAACATGATCCATTTGCCGCACCCGGAGCTGTTTGAGTCGGTGCGGCCCGGCGCGCGGCTGGTCATCGGCGACGGCGAGGTGGAGCTGACCGTAACCGAAAAGCGGACCTCCGTCCTTGTCACCCAGGTCAGCGTGGCCGGTCTCCTGGAGTCGCGCAAGGGCATCAACGCGCCAGGAACCATGCTGCCCATCTCCACGCTGACGGACAAGGACCGGGAGGACGTCAACTTCATCTGCGATATGGACCTGGACTACGTGGCGCTCTCGTTTGTGCGCTCGGTCGAGGACGTGCAGGAGTTGCGCGACATGATGGCCACGCGGGGCAAGTCGATCCCAATCATCGCCAAGATCGAGAAGAGCGAGGCGATCGAAAATCTGGAGGCCATCCGCGACGTCAGCGACGGCATGATGGTTGCCCGGGGCGACCTGGGAATCGACATGCCGGCGCAGGAGATCCCGATGTTGCAGAAGCGCATCATCCGCACCTGCAACGCTGCCGGCATTCCCGTCATCACGGCCACCCAGATGCTCCAGTCCATGGTCGAGCACCCCCGGCCGACCCGGGCCGAGGCCAGCGACGTGGCCAATGCTATCCTCGACGGCACCGATGCGGTCATGCTCTCCGGCGAGACCGCCAGCGGGCGCTACCCGGTCGAGTCGGTGCAGATGATGCACCAGATCAGCGAGATCACGGAGCAGGCTTTCCCCTACGACACCTGGCGGCAGCGGCGCCGGCAGGCCGAGGAATACGAGGCCAGCGTCACCGTCAGCATCAGCGCCGCCAGCTGCGCCGTGGCCGAAGAGCTGAACGTTCGGGCCATCGTCACCTCGACCCTGTCCGGTTACACCGCCCAGCAGATCGCCCGCCACCGGCCGGCTCGTCCGGTCATCGCCGTCACGCCCGCGCCGGCCACGCGCCGGCGGCTGGCGCTGGTCTGGGGGGTGGAGTGCTTCCTCATCGACGACCTCTATCAAGACACCGACTCAATGCTCACCGCCACCGTGGGCGCCGTGCGCCAGATGGGCCTGGAGCCCGGCGACAAGATCGTCATCACGGCCGGCATCCCCTTTGGCCAGAGCGGCCAGACCAACGTCATCAAAGTGCACGAGATCGTGCGCTGAGTCCAACCGCCGCCGCCTCCCGGTAGGACCGATTGGCCCTGGCGCGGGCTGTCCATGGTATTACTTTCCCAAGGAAACTCCAGATGGGCCATGCTACAATGGCGCCAACGTCACGTCCCCTGGAGGCAGCACCTTGGCCACGAGTCCAAAACAGATGAACGGCGAGCTCAGTCAACTGAAATGGCAGCCGCCGCCCATTCAAGATCTGACCGAAACCGGTCTGAATGAAGGCTTTGTCGCGGATCTGGCGCTGAAGGTGATGTACCTCAAGGGTCAGGTGACGGGCTATGGCATCGCCGAGATAGTTCGCCTGCCGTTCGTCAACGTCGTTGGGCCCGTGCTCGACTACCTCAAGCGGGAGCAGATGTGCGAGGTGCGCGGCTCCGGCGGGCTGGGCGCCGGCGGCTACCAGTACGTCATCACCTCCAAGGGCACGGCCCGCGCCCGCGAGCAAATGGACCGCACCACCTACGTCGGGGCCGCCCCGGTGACCTGGGACGACTACGTGCAGGCCGTTCGCAAGCAGGGGGCCAACCGGTTGCGCGTGTCCCAGCGCATGATGCGCCAGGCCCTGTCCCATCTGGTGCTCGACAGCCGCATCTTTGACAAGATCGGCCCGGCCGTCAACTCCGGCAAGTCGATCTTTCTCTACGGCCCGCCCGGCAATGGGAAGACCACCATCGCGGAGAGCGTCGGCCGCCTGGTGCTCGGCACCGACATGTACATCCCCCACGCCGTGATGGTTGACGGCCAGATCATCAAGGTGTTCGACGAGATCAACCACGTGGCCGCGGAGGATGTCGACGCCTCGTCGGCCGTCAGTGGTACTGGCCTGCGGCCCGACGCCCGCTGGATTCGCATCCGGCGCCCGGTCATCATGGTCGGCGGCGAGCTGACGCTCTCCGGCCTGGAGCTGGCGCTGGATCCGATCAACAAGTATTACGAAGCGCCGTTCCAGATGAAGGCCAACGGCGGCATGTTCCTCATCGACGACTTCGGGCGCCAGCAGATTCGCCCGCGCGACCTGCTCAATCGCTGGATCGTGCCGATGGAGAAGAACGTCGACTTCTTGACGCTGGCCACCGGGCGCAAGATCGAGGTGCCGTTCGAGGTGCTCATCGTCTTCTCGACCAACCTCCCGCCGCGCGATCTGGTGGACGAAGCCTTCCTGCGACGCATCCGGCACAAGATCGAGGTCACGTCTCCCTCGTTTGACGAGTATCGCGAGATCTTCCAGCTGATGTGCAACAAGCGGCGCATTGGCTTCGACGAGCAGGCGGTGAGGTATCTACTGCAGGAGTATTACATCAAGGGCAACCGCAAGCTGCGCGCCAATCACCCTCGGGACATCGTCGACCAACTCATCGACATCGCCGGTTACCTGGACGTGGAGCCGCAGCTGACCAAGGACCTGATCGACCGGGCCGCGGACTCATATTTCGTCGCCCTGTGACATGGTTGACTGGTCGGCGCCCGGCCCACTCATCCTGGGGCATCGTGGGGCGAGCGCGGACGCCCCGGAGAACAGCCTGGCGGCATTTGCCCTGGCGGCCGAGCAGGGCGCGGATGGGGTCGAGCTGGACGTTCGCCTCTCGGCAGACGGACATCCGGTCATTCTTCACGACTACACCGTCGATCGCACGACGGCCGGCAGCGGGCCGGTCACTACCTTCGGCGCCGCCGAGCTGGCGGCGTTGGGCGTGCCTTCGCTGGACGATCTCTTTGAGGCCTTCGGCCCCACGCTGCTGTACAATGTCGAGTTGAAGACGTTCTCGCTGCCGGCATCGGGGCTGGCGGCGGCGGTCGCGGACCGGGTGGAGGCGTACGGGCTATTCGACCGCGTGCTGATATCCAGCTTCAACCCCCTGGCCCTGCGCCGGGCGCGGCGCCACTTCACCCGGCGCACCCCGCTGGCCTACCTCCACCACCGCGCCCTCACCCGACCCCTGCACCGGGTAGCCCGGGTCGAGGTCGTCCACCCTCACTTCGCGCTCGTCGATCCAGCCTACATGGCCTGGGCGGCCCGCCATGGCTACCGGGTCAACGTGTGGACGGTTGACGACGCGGCCGTGGCGAAACGCATGGTCGACTTGGGGGTTCATGCTATCATATCGAACCGCCCGGGCGCCTTGCGCGCGCAGCTGGGCCTCTGAAGCAGCGACCATCCCGGATCCAGTTCACCTTGAGCCACGTCTGTTCATCGCCACTGGTCGATCGGACCCGCCAGCATCGTGCCATGCGGGTCGGCGGGTCGCGCCTGGCGGGGGAGGTCCCCACCTGATGCGAACAAAGGTGCTTCTCAATCCCTATGCCAACCGCTGGCGGGCGCGCCGGCGGTCCGAGCAAGTGCGTGCCGCTCTGGCCGGGGCGGGCATCGACGCCGACCTGGTCGAGCTGCCGGCGCCGGGTGCCGGCATCGGACTGGCCCGGCAGGCGGCCGACGCCGGCTACGACGCCGTGGTCGCCGCCGGCGGGGACGGCACGGTGAACGAGGTGGTCAATGGGCTCCTGCAAGCCGCGGGCGAGGGGCCGACGCTACCATTGGGTATCATGCCGATCGGCACGGGCAACGACTTCAACGATATGGCCGGCTTGCCGCGGGACCTCGAGCGGGCGGCGGCGGTCATCGCCGCCGGGCGGACGCGCCAGGTGGATGCCGGCATAGTCAACGGCCGCTTCTTCGACAACAACTGCGCTGTGGCCATGGAGCCCCTGGTGACGATCGAAAACGTGAAGATCCGCCGGCTCTCGGGCAACGCGCGCTACATCGTCGCGCTGGTGAAGGCCCTGATCAAGCTGCGGGCCTGGCACATGCGCATTGAGTGGGAAGGGG
>JBFGLK010000322.1:0-4744 GCA_041576195.1 Promineifilaceae bacterium (SeqCode) | reverse complement strand
GGATCGCGAGAAGCTCCTGCACGTCCTGCTTGTGTTTGCTGCTTCGGGTCCCCGCAACGATCCGCCTTCCTCCGTACGTCGGGTCCCCGAACACGGGATGTCCTTCGTGGGCGAGATGCACTCTGATCTGATGCGTTCTTCCGGTCCGGAGCCGGAGGCTGACGTGCGTCAGATAATCGAACTGCTCGACGACGGAGTAGAGGGTCACCGCGTGTTTCCCGAGGCAGGCGATTGGCGATTGTCAAAGACCATGCGGGCGACCGGGCGGCCACGCCGGGCGCCGGTGGAAGGGCGCGGGGATGGTGAGACAGCGACTCCAGGGGGCGCCGGGGTCAGGTAGATGTTTCGCTTTGACCAGGGCGTCGTGGCTCGGTGGGGCCGCCGGTCCGGTGGCAATGTCCTTCCGTCGACAAAAGACGAAGGGCAGCGAAGAAGGTGCAGCGGTAAGCACATTATAGTGGAGGCGCGAAAGGAAACGCAATAGACGGGCGAGCAATGACGGATCCTGGCGGCGGGAATGGGTTGTAGGGGCGCAGCCCGCTGCGCCCGCCGTCGCCACACCCGCCGGCCACCCGCATCCGGGGTACAATGTCGATCTCGACACCAGGAGATGATTGGGTCAATCAGACCGGGAGAGACACAATGACCGACAATCCGGAGCTGGCGCCGGCGATCCTCGCCGGCTGGCACGACTTCCAGGCGCTCCTCATCAAGAGCCTGCAACCGCTGACCGAGGCGCAGCTCGCCCTGCGCGCCGCCCCGTCGCTGCGCACCGTGGACGAGATTGCCCGGCACATGATCGGGGCGCGGGCACGCTGGTTCGTGGGGCTGATGGGCGACGACGGCGAGGCGCTCAAGCCATTCAGACCCTGGGACCGGCGCGCCGCGCCGCCCCGCAGCGCGGCCGAGCTCGTCAGCGGCCTGGAGCAGACCTGGGACGGCATGCGGGCGGCCATCGTGGGCTGGTCCCCGGCCGACTGGGCGCGGACCTGGCCCGGCGAAGACGAGACGGAGCCAGAGATCCTCACGCCACACTGGATCGTCTGGCACCTGATCGAGCACGACCTGCACCACGGCGGCGAGATCTCGCTCACGCTCGGCGCGCACGGGCTCGAAGGGCTCGGCCTCTAGTCTACCGCTGGCTCGCCACCCTATCGCTGCACCAGCATCGGCAAGAAGCCGCGGAAGACCGGCAGGGCCCACGGCTCTCGGCCGTGGACGCCGTCGTCGGCGCTGAAGAAGAGCCAGCCCGCGGCGGGCGTCATGACCTGCGGCCGCGACCCTGACGGCCCGGGCCAGATGTCGGCCACCGGGACGGTGCCCGCCGCCGTGCTGTCGCTCTGCCACAGTTCGCGCCCGTCGCTCCCGTCGTCGGCGGAGAAGACGAGGATCCCGCTGACGTTCGCCAGGTGCTCCGGGTTGGAGCCGGCCGTCCCGGGGTTGATGTCCGCCACGCGGGCCGTGCCCGCCTCGGTGCCATCGCTGGACCACAACTCGACGCCGGCGAGCTCGTCGCTGGCGACGAAGAAGAGCCTCTGGCCCACGACGACCAGGTACTCGATCGAGCCTCCCTCGCCGCCACCAGGCGCCTTCACCCGTGTCGTGCCGGCAGGCGTGCCGTCGCTGCGCCATAGCTCGTCGTCGCCGCTCTCTGCGTAGGCGGCGAAGTAGACATGGTCGCCCCACGCGGTCAGGTTGCCGGGCTCGGCGCCGTCGGTGCCCGTATAGATGTCCGCCACCTGCCAGGTACCCAACTCAGTGCCGTCGCTGCGCCACAGCTCCCGGCCATAGTCGGCGACGTCCGCCGTGAAGTAGAGCAGATCGCCGGCGACCGTCAGGTTCCGGGGCCAGGCACTCTCGGCCCCGGTGGCGATGTCGCGTACGAGCGCCGTGCCGGCCTCGGTGCCGTCCGAGCGCCACAGCTCCGGGCCGTGGACGCCGTCGTCGGCGACGAAATAGAGGCTGCCGTTCCAGTCGACCAGCCACTCGGGTTCCGCGCCGTCGGTGCCCGTATAGATGTCGCGCACGCGCAGGGTGCCCGCCTCGGTGCCGTCACTGCGCCAGAGCTCCTCGCCGGCGTCGGGACTGTAGGCGTTGAAATAGAGCGTCCCACCACTGGCAGTCAGCCATTTGGGCTCCGCGCTGCCGTCACCGGGGTTGATGTCCTTGACCCACGTCGTGCCGGTCACCGTGCCGTTCGAGCGCCACAACTCGGTGCCCAGCGTCTCGTCGCCGGCGCTGAAGAGGAGCAGGTCGCCCAGCCGGGTCAGGTTCTCCGGGAAGGAGCCGTGGGTGCCCGGGTTGAGGTCCTTGACGAGTGCGGTGCCAGCCTCGGTGCCATCCGAGCGCCACAGCTCCCCGCCGTGCATCTCGTCGTTGGCGCTGAAGTAGACGAGCTGGTCCATGGCCAGGGCATCCGCCGGCAGCGAGCCGGCGCCGCGCTCGTTGATGTCGCGCGGGCGCCGCGTGCCAGCCAGGGTGCCGTCGCTGGTCCACAGCTCCCGCCGCCCGGTCAGGTCGTAGGCGCTGAAGAACACCCCGGCGCCGTCCACGGCCGTGAGCATGTTCGGGCTCGCCCCCCAGTCGCCGGGGACGATGTCCCGCACCAGGGCGGTGCCAGGCCCGGTGCCGTCGCTGGCCCAGAGCTCCGTGCCCGTGGCGTCCGTGTAGGCGCCGAAGTAGAGGCGCCCCTCGGCGACGACCAGGCCATTCGGGCCGGAACTGTCGCTTCCGGGGACGATGTCTTTGGTCATGACGGTGCCGCCGGGTGTGCCGTCGGAGCGCCACAGCTCGATGCCGTGGACGCCGTCGTTGGCGGCGAAGTAGAGCGTGCCGGCGAAGTCGGCCAGGTAGCCGAGGCTGGAGTGCCCGCCCGGCCGAATGTCCTTGACCAGCGTCGTACCGGGCCCGGTGCCGTCGGAGCGCCACAGCTCCGTGCTATGGGTGCCGTCGTTGGCCGAGAAGTAGATGTGGCTCCCGACGGTCGTCAGCCAGGTGGGATAGGAGCCGGTGGGCCCACTGTAGATGTCCGCCACGCGGGTCGTGCCCGGCGTCGTGCCGTCGCTCGTCCAGAGCTCGGCGCCGGCTGTGTCGTCGCTGGCCCGGAAGAAGAGGGCGCCGTTGGCCTCGACCATCCAGTTGGGATCGCTGGCTGTGGCGCCCGGGTAGATGTCGCGCGTCTGCCAGGTGCCGGCCTCTGTGCCGTCGGAGCGCCACAGCTCGTTGCCGTGGACGCCGTCGTTGGCCACGAAGAAGAGGGTACCGCCGGCCGCCAGGAGCTGGGTCGGGTAGGAGCCGGCGGTGCCGGTGTAGATGTCGCGTACCCGCAGGGTGCCGGCCTCTGTGCCGTCGGAGCGCCACAGCTCGTAGCCGCTGTTGCCGTCATTGGCGCTGAAGAAGACGTCACTGCCGAGCACGGCCAGCCAGGTCGGGCCGGCGCTGCCCCCCGCGTTGATGTCCGTGACCATGACCGTGCCGCTTTCGGTGCCATCCGAGCGCCACAGCTCATAGCCGTGGACGCCGTCGGTGGCGCGGAAGTAGAGCGTGTCGCCCACGGCGACCAGGTAGAGCGGGTCGGCGCTGCCGGCCGGGTTGATGTCTTTGACCAGGCTCGTGCCGGCAGCCGTGCCGTCGGAGCGCCACAGCTCCGTGCCGTGGACGCCGTCGTCGGCGACGAAGAAGAGGGTGCCGCCGACGTCGACTAGCGCCTTGGGGTCCGAGGGTTCGGTCGCCAGATTGATATCCGCGAGCAGATTCGCTGCCGACGCCGGGGCCTCGCCCGCGGCCGCTCCCCAGCCGGCCGTCGCCAACAGAACGGCGACCAGGAGCAGGCCGGCGAGGACCGCCCCGGCGCATCGCGTGCCGGTTCCTGTGAAGTCGTGATTGCTCATCACCATCCCCCGTGAACAGGCCGGGCGCTGCCCGGCGTCCTGGCGTCCGATTCCAGCCAGATGGGCCGTGCCGCGGGTGGGCGCGTCAAGACGCCGTCCGGCGCGCGCTTGACGGCCCGGGTACAATGGATGGCGACGCTGCCAGAAGACTCGGTGGAAGGTCGCCCGCGGCGACGCGGCCCCCGCCACACGGCTCCACCCAACAACCCGTCGGCCCAATCACAGTATAGACCACGGCCCCCAATGGGGTCAATCGCCGCCAACGAACGAACCAACCAACCATCCAACTACCCAACCAACCCCCGGACCCCTGCCATGAACCTCACCCCCGCAGCCCAACAGCGCGCCCTGGCCTTCCTGGCCGAGCACGGCCGCCCGCTCGACCGGGCGCTCCACGCTTACCATTTCACGGGGGGCGACCGGGCTGCCGTCCTGGCGGCGCTGGCGCCCTATCAGAACCCGGACGGAGGCTTCGGCCACGCGCTGGAGCCGGACGTGCGCACGCCCGCCTCGTCGGCGATCGCCACCTCGCACGGGCTGGCCATCCTGCGCGAGGTCGGGGCGCCGGCGGACGATCCCCGGGTCCGGCGGGCCGTCGACTACTTGCTGGCCACCTTCGACCCGGCGCGCCGGGTGTGGCCCATCGTGCCCCCGGAGGTCGACGAGGCGCCGCGGGCGTTCTGGTGGGAGTACGCGGAGAGCGCGGCCAACTTCGGCGACTTCCTGGCGAACCCGCGCGCCGCCCTGCTGGGGCATCTCTATCACTACGCCGCGCTGACGCCGGCCGGCTTCCTCGACGGCGTGGCCGGCGATGTGGTGGCGCACCTTGAGGCCCGTGACGACGACATCACCAT
>JBFGLK010000321.1:0-4753 GCA_041576195.1 Promineifilaceae bacterium (SeqCode) | reverse complement strand
CAACCCGGGCTATCGGTTCTCCACCTTCGTCGTCGGCCCCAGCAACCGGCTGGCCCACGCGGCCGCCCTCTCCGTTGGAGAGCGCCCGGGTCAAACCTACAACCCGCTCTTCATCTATGGCGGCGTCGGTCTCGGCAAGACCCACCTCCTGCAGGCCATCGGCCACAAGTGCCGCGACAATGGCTATCGTGTGCTCTACACCACCTCCGAGACGTTTACCAATGACCTGATCCGGTCGATCCGCAGCCGGGAGATGTCCGAGTTTCGCGAGCGTTACCGCTCGCCCGACGTCCTCCTCATCGACGACATCCAGTTCATCGCCGGCAAAGAAAGCACCCAGGAAGAGCTCTTCCATACCTTCAACGAGCTGCACACCAGCGGCCGCCAGGTGGTTCTCTCCAGCGACCGGCCCCCGAAAGCCATGATCACGCTCGAAGAACGCCTGCAATCCCGCTTCGAATGGGGGCTCATGGCCGATATCCAGATGCCGGACATCGAGACCCGCATGGCCATCCTGCAAACCAAGGCGGAGCAAAGCCAGCTGGCCATCCCCCGCACGGTCATCGAAACCATCGCCCGCAACGTGCGCAACAACATCCGGGAGCTCGAAGGCGCCCTCAACAAGGTCATTGCCTATGCGGAGCTGATCGGTGGCGCGGTCGACGATCGCTTGGTGCAGATGGCCCTGGCCGATATCCTCCACCCGAGCGAGAGGGTGACCGTCGACCAGATCATCTCGGCTGTGGCCGACCACTACCACGTGACCACCGAGGCGCTCTGTGGCAGCAACCGCAGCCGGGCCATCGCCTTCCCCCGCCAGATGGCCATGTACCTGGCCCGCGTCGAGACCGACGCCTCGTTCCCCCAGATCGGCGGCCATCTCGGGAATCGGGATCACACGACGATCTTGTACGGTTACGAGAAAATTGCTAGCATAGTGGAGACGGATGCCAGCGTCCGTCGCGACGTCATGAAGATCAAGTCGGCCCTCTACGAAGGCCCGACCGCCTGATTCTTCTGAGGGGCACGGGCAACACTCAGAGGCGAAGAGCCGGCCAGCAGGCCGGCTCTTTCGTTTGCCGGGCACCGTTGACCGCGCCCCCACCGCTGGGACTTCCGGCCTCCCCCATTGGGCCTATTCTGTGGATAAGCCGGGCAAAGCTGTGGAAAACAGACCCCAGAGGTGGATAACTGGATAAAACCCGAACGCGACGATCCCCCATATCTGGACCGTCCCTGGACCGTTCATGCATATCTGTCTCGCGGCCAGAAAGCGCCCCCCCGGCTGAACATAATCGGCCCAACGGTTTTCCCAGGATACTCCCGGACTATCCACAACGGCGTCGCCGGCGTCGCGGCCTGACGCGGGTATATGTGGGGGCGCGACCCTGCCGGCAGGCATATCTGTCGGCTGCCAGCCGCTTATGCACATATCAACAGCCCCTACTACAAACTACTAAGATAGATCTTGACTGGGGACCCATCTGGGGGAAAGAAACTGGAAAGCCAAACTCCGCTATAATCCGCCTATGTCCGTCGCTACCGTGCTCGCCGGCCTACGACAGAACCGCGATTTCATGCGCCATGTCGCCGCCTGGGAGACGCTGCCGGCACGCCCTGCCCGCCATGCCCCCCTGCCCGCGCCTGTGCACCCTGCGCTGACGCAAGCGCTGGCGGAACGGGGCCTGGGCCGGCTCTACACTCACCAGGCCCTGGCGATCGGCGCGACGCTCGAAGGGGCCAACGTCGTCGTGGCCACGGCCACGGCCTCGGGCAAGACGCTCTGTTACACCATCCCCGTCTTCCAGGCCCTCCTCACCGATCCCGGCGCCACGGCCGTCTATCTCTTCCCGACCAAGGCGCTGGCCCACGACCAGCTCGACGAAGGGCTCGCCTTCGTCGACGCCGCCGGGCTGCCCATTCGGCTGCACGCCTACGACGGCGACACGCCGGCCCGGCTGCGCCAGGCGGCGCGCACGACGCCCGGCATCCTGATCACCAACCCGGACATGCTTCATGCCGGCATCCTGCCCTACCACACGCAGTGGCATCACTTCCTCCGCCGCCTGCGCTACGTCGTCGTCGACGAAATCCACACCTATCGCGGCGTCTTCGGCAGCCACGTGGCCAACGTGCTCCGCCGCCTGCAACGCCTCTGCGCCTTCTACGGCGCCTCCCCCCGCTTCATCGCCTGTTCCGCTACCATCGCCAACCCGCGCGAGCACGCCGAGCGCCTGGTCGAGCAACCGTTCACCCTCGTCGATGAGACCAACAACGGCGCCCCCGCCCCGCGGCGCCACGTCATCCTCTACAATCCGCCCATCGTCGACGAGATGCTCGGCCTCCGCCAGAGCATGACCCTGGCCGCCCGCGACGCCGCCGCGCTCTTCCTGGCCCACGACGTCCAGACCGTCGTCTTCGCCCGCGCGCGGCAAACGGTTGAGCTCCTGCTCACCTACCTGCAAGACGACGCCGGCGCCGCCCCCGAGGCCATCCGCGGCTATCGCGGCGGCTACCTGCCGCTGGAGCGACGGGAGATCGAGCGTGGTTTGCGTGCGGGCGAGGTGCGCGCCGTCGTGGCCACTAACGCCCTGGAGCTGGGCGTGGACATCGGCACCCTGGGCGCCGCCATCCTGGCCGGTTATCCGGGCTCGGTGGCCGCCACCTGGCAGCGGGCAGGCCGGGCGGGGCGCCGCCGCGACGGCGACGCGGCCGCCGTCATCCTGGTCGCCGGCAGCGGCGCCCTGGACCAGTATCTCTGCCGGCATCCCCGCTACCTCTTCGGCCGCTCGCCAGAAAACGCCCTCATCAACCCGGACAACCCCCGCATCCTCACCCGCCACCTGCTCTGCGCCGCCTTCGAGCTCCCCTTCGCCCCCGGGGAGCCCTTCGCCGGCCACGGCCCGGCGGACGATCTGCTCGGCGCCCTGGCCGAGGGCGGGCTCATGCACCAGACCAGCCGCCAGACCCACTACCTGGGCGATGGCTCTCCCGCCAGCCAGTTCTCCCTGCGCACCAGCGGGGGCGACAACGTCATCATCCAGGACGTCAGCGGCCCATCTCCCCGCGTCGTCGGCGAGCTCGACCTGGAAAGCGCCCCCCTGGCCGTCTACGAGGGGGCCATCTACCTGCACCAGGCCCAGTCCTACCTCGTCGATCACCTGGATTGGGAGGGCCGCCTGGCTGCCGTGCGCCCGGTCGACGTCGACTACTACACCCGGGCCACCGTCTCCACGCAAATCCGTCGCCTCGCCCCCGAGGCGGAGATCGACGAAGGTGGGCTGCGCCACGCCTACGGCGAGACCGAAGTGGTCACCCAGGCCACTGCCTACCGCAAGGTCCGGCGCTATACCTTCGAGAATCTGGGCCAGGGCCCCATCGATCTGCCGGAGACGCGCCTGGAGACGACCGCCTACTGGCTCATCCTGGGCGAGGCGCTCACCGAAACCCTGATCGACGCTGGCATCCTCCTGGCGCCCAACGACTACGGCCCCGATTGGGCTCGGCAAAGGCAGCAGGCGCTCGAGCGGGACGGCGCCCGTTGCCGTTCGTGCGGGGCCACCGGCCCGGACGCGGGCGGACTCCACGTCCATCACCTGCGCCCCTTCCGCGAGTTCCTCTGGGATCTGCCCCCCAACGCCCCGCGCGACGCCGCCTTTTACGCCCGGGCCAACCACCTTCACAACCTCGTCACGCTCTGCCCGGCCTGCCACCGCCGCGCCGAGGCCGGCCAGCAGGCCCGCTCCGCACTGGGCGGCCTGGCCTACGTCCTGGGTAACCTGGCCCCCCTGTTTCTCATGTGCGATCCGGGCGACATCGCCGTGACGGCCGACGCCCGCAACCCGCTCACCGGCGCGCCGACCCTGGTCGTCTACGAAGGCGTGCCGGCAGGCGTCGGCTTCAGCCAACGCCTCTTCGCCCAGCGCGACGAGATCCTGGCCGCCGCCCTGGAGCTGGTCAGGGACTGCGCCTGCCGCGACGGTTGCCCCGCCTGCGTCGGCCCGCCCGGCGACATCGGGCCCGACACCAAGGACCTGACCCGCCAGCTACTCGCCGCCATCCTCGGCCCCGGCCCGGCGGCCTGACTCCATCGTTGTGGGCCACGGCCACAGGCGCCGCAGGGGCGCAACAGCGAGCGCAGCCTGCCGCGCCCCTACAACCGACAAACGACAATCCGCACTCATGATCCCCTTCCTCCCCCCCACAAACCCCGACGCCCCGGCGCTGCACCTTTCGCACGCCAACGCCTACACCCCCGGCTGCTATCGTCAGCTCACTGAGGCGCTGTCGCCGGCCTTCGCCGTCTGGGGCGCAGCCCACCGGCCTCTCTGGCCCGGCAGCCGGCCCGAGTCCGTCGAGGATTGGTGGCCCTTCGCCGACGACCTGATCCAGTTCTTTGACGCCCACGGCCTCCGGGACGTCGTCGGTGTCGGTCACTCCCTCGGCGGCGTGGTAACGATGTTCGCCGCGGTCCGCCGGCCCGAGCTGTTCCGGGCTCTGGTCCTGATCGAGCCCGTCTTCTTCCTGCCCGCCTTCCTGGACGCGGCGCGCCGCCAGCGGGGCCACGTGCGACCGGAGGAGATCCCCGTCGTGCGCACGGCGCTACACCGCCGGGCCCGCTGGCCCAGCCGGCAGGCCGCCTTCGACCACCTGCGCCCCAAGCGCGTCTTCGCCCGGTTGCCCGACGCGGCGCTGTGGGACTACGTGAATGCCGGCATGGCCGAGGCCGACGACGGCCAGGTGATCCTCCGCT
>JBFGLK010000320.1:0-4764 GCA_041576195.1 Promineifilaceae bacterium (SeqCode) | reverse complement strand
TTGATCGCCTACGCTGCCGCGCTGGCCCTGGGTCTTCTGACGTTAACACTGCCTGCGGCGGCGTCCACGCTGGTCGCGCGCCTGGCAATGACCGCGCAGCTTCTACCGGCGCTATTCTGGATCGGGGCGGCGGTGCGCCTGCGGCCGGGCGCAACCGATGTCACCCGGCCACAATTGGCGGGCGACGCAGCCATTCTCGCCATGGCCGCTGGCCTGCTCGGCCTCGGGGCCGCCACGGACCTGCTTGTGGCCACCGAAGACGGCCGACTAGGACCGACGCCACTCTATACGGCGATCGCAGCCCTGTTGCTGGTGGCCCTGTTTGGCGCTGTCTTGACCAACGCCCGCCGGCTGTCCGCGGCTCCCGAGCGCCGGGCGCGCGGGCTTCTGTTGCTTGTCCTCGTCTTCTTTGGCTTGAGCACCGGGCTGCTCCTACTTCCGATCCCCGGCCTGTTCCGCGAGGCGGCCGCGCTGGCCGTTAGCCTGGACCTGTTCCTGCTCGGTGGGATAGTCGCCTGGTTGGACGCGCTCGAGCTGGGGGAACGGTTGAGACAGGACATGGCGCGCTCACTCGTGCAGGCCGGCCTGCCCGCCGTAGTGCTGGGCGGCCAGATCGGCGCGGTGATCGCGCTGAACACCGGTCCGCAACCGGCTATGGTGGGTCTGCTCCTGGCGGTGGTGGCTACGGCCGTGGCCCTGCCGGTGGCCGCCGGGCCACTACTAACGCTGGTCGAGCGTACGGCCGCAGAGGGAAACGGTTCGGACGGCGCGGAGCCGGCGGCGCTGCGGGACGTCGCTGCCTCGGCCTTGCGGTCCCCAGACGCGCTGACCGACGCCATGTTGGCACCTGATGTGTTCGCCCGGCTGACGCGCCGGGCACTGAGCAATCTGGGCACCTTGCCGCGCCTGGCTGCCAGCCCGCTGACCCGACTGGTGCTGGTCGAGCGCCGCCTGAGCGAGCGTGGCATCCGCCCCGACACGTTGGCCAGGGCCCGTGAGCTGCGCTTGCTCTTGCGGGAACGCATCGATCGTCTGAAACCGCCGGGTGACGCGACGTTCGGCACGACCGACGCCTGGCGCCACTACAACGCCCTGTATTACCCTTACGTCGTCGGCCTCCGTCCTTACCGGCGGCGGTATCCCGACGACCTGCCGGATGAGGCGTCGCGCCAGGCCCTGGCCTGGTTGCGCCAACAGGTGCCAGAGCGCACGCTTTACAACTGGCAGCAGGCCGCCTCCTTGCTGATCGCCCAGGATCTGCGGGATAGGGAACTGGCGCTGCGGCGCGGCGCCCCGGAAGACGGGATGGCCCATACCAGGCGGTCGATACCCTGAAGCGATTCGTTCGTATATGCTGGCTATGCGAATCGCGATGCACATGTGCGGGCCAGTTGGCAGCCATTGGCACCGTTTTGCCTGTCAATGGCACCGGGGTGGCGCTACACTGCCTTTCAACGTAGACCGGCGTGGGTCCGCGCTCGCGGACCGTCCGCCAGACAGAGAAGGAGAACAATGGCTGTGACACCAAGCCCCGTGTTAGATTCCCCCATGATCCCCGTCCGCCCCTGGCTTCCCCGCGTCTTGTCCGCCAACGCCATCTTCTGTAGCGCCAGCGGCCTCCTCATCGCGGTCGCCGCCGGCCCGGCGGCCGCCTTCCTGGGTGCCGGCACACCGCCGATCTTGCGCCTGGTCGGCCTCACCCTCCTCGCTTATGGCCTCGCCCTGTTCGCCCTCACCCGCCGCGGTGACGGCCTGCGCCAGCTTGCGCTCGTGGCCGCCACGCTCGATTTGGGTTGGGTCGCGGGCAGCGCCGCCCTGCTGCTGGGAGATTGGTTCCCCCTGACGACCGCCGGCCGCTGGGCCGTGATCGTCGTCGCCGAGATCGTCCTACTTTTTGCCCTGGCCCAGATCGTCGGACGCCGCTCCCGGACCGGCTGAGTTGGACCCGCGGTCAGCCGTCGCCGTCAGGGGTGGCGGCGGCCGCCTCGGCCAACGCCGTGATGTGTTGGGCAAATGCCGGCAGGCGCTCCAGAAGCTGCACCAGCGCCACTTGCCACTCGCGCGTGCCGCCCTCGCGCCGCATCCAGATGGCCGACCGGCTGACCCGCACGTCCTGCCCCAGGAAGCGCTGCAAGTTGTAGCGCGGCATGTTTTCGAGCGGCGGCCAGCGCATACGTATCTGGCCGTTCTCCGAGGTTACGCCGATGACGCCGGCCCGGCCCGCCAACGCCTTAACCCGCAACTGATAAAGCAAGTTGTCCACCGGATCCGGAATGGGCCCGAATCGGTCAGCCAGCTCGGCCGCCATCTCGTCAATCTCCCCCAACGAAATGAGCCCGGCCATGCGCCGATAGAGGCGTAGGCGAAGGCCGGCGTCGGGCACGTAGTCCGGCGGCACATAGGTCGCGAGCGGCAAGTCGATGAGGACGCTCTCCGCAAACTCCGGCGGCAGCGACTCGCCCTTCTGTTCTGCCCTCTTGCGCTGCACGGCGCTGGCCAGGAGGCGGCTGTACAGGTCGAAACCGATCGCCGAGATGTGGCCGCTCTGGCGCGGGCCAAGTAACTCACCAGCGCCCCGAATCTCCATGTCTCGCATCGCGATCTGATAGCCGGCGCCCAGGTAGGAGTGCTCTGAAAGCGTCTGCAGCCGGGCCTGCGCCTCCGGATTGAGCGAATGCCACGGCGCGTGGAAGAAGTAACCGTAGGCACGGTTGGCTCCCCGACCGACACGGCCGCGCAACTGGTGCAGCTGCGCCAAACCGAACTGCTCGGCGCGATCCACGATAAGCGTGTTCGCGTTCGGGAAGTCCAGACCCGATTCAATGATGGTGGTGCTCAGGAGCACGTCGATCTCGCCGTCGGCGAAGCGCTGCATGACATCTTCCAGCTCTCGCTCGCTCATCTGGCCATGGCCCACGGCCAACTCCGCTTCTGGCACCAACCGCCGTAGGCGTCGCCTGACGATGTCAATCGTTTGTACCCGGTTGTGTACCAGGAAGACCTGGCCGCCGCGCTCCAGCTCGCGGAGTATGGCCCGCTTCAAGAGCGTCTCGTCAAACTCGCCAACATAAGTCTGCACAGGCAGCCGCTCGGACGGCGCGGTGGCGATGACGCTGATGTCGCGCGCTCCCGACAGACCCATGTAAAGCGTCCGCGGAATCGGGGTGGCAGTCATGGTGAGAACGTCAACCTCGGTTCGCATGCGCTTCAGGGTCTCCTTGTGGCGAACGCCGAAACGCTGCTCCTCGTCGATGATCAGGAGGCCCAGGTCCTTGAACGAGACGTCATCCGATAGCATCCGATGGGTGCCGATCACGATGTCCACCTGGCCGGCGCGCAAGTTTCGCACGATCCGCTCCTGATGGGCCTGTGTGCGAAAACGAGAGAGCATCTCCACCTGGACCGGAAACGGCCGCAGGCGCTCACGGAAGGTGAGGTAGTGCTGCTGTGCGAGCACGGTCGTGGGCACAAGAATGGCCACTTGCCTGCCGTCCATGACGGCCTTGAAGGCGGCGCGAAGGGCTACCTCGGTCTTGCCGTAGCCGACGTCCCCGCAGATGAGACGGTCCATGGGCTGCGTGCGCTCCATGTCCGCCTTGACCTCGGCGATCGCTTGCAGCTGATCGTCGGTCTCCTGGTAAGGGAATCCGGCCTCCATCTCGGCTTGCCACTCGCTGTCCGTGGCAAACGCGTGACCGGCCACAGACTCCCGAGCCGCGTAGAGCTCGATCAACTGGTCGGCTAGCTCGTCCACAGCCTGTCGCGCCCGAGCTTTCGCCTGCCCCCAGCCGCGATCGCCAAGACGACTGAGCGTGGGCGGCCGGTCTTCGGCGCCGACCCAGCGACTGAGCCGATCGGCGTGGTGGACGGGTACGTAGAGGATGTCCCCGTTACTGTATTCGACCTGAAGATACTCCCGCTCCATGCCGCCGACGGAGCGCACGACGAGGCCCAGGAACACGCCAATGCCGTGCTCCAGGTGCACGACGTGGTCGCCGGCTACGATGTCGGCGAAGAACGTCTCCGGCGCGATCGGGCGCGATGGCCGGCGCCGGCGTGGGGCAGGCCGATTCCAGCCGAATAGCTCGGCATCGGTGAGAAGATTGAGGAGGACCATGTTTTCGGGGAAGCGCTCGAGAACGAAGCCCTCGCTCAGGCTGCCGTGTACAAAAGTCAGGCTTTCTGGCGCCGGCACGTCTGACACACCATCCACAGCGCGGTAGGCAGCCAACACGTCAGCGATCAGGCTCCGGTCGGCGGCCGCCGGCCCCTGCTCACGCCAGAGCTCGGACAGGCGCGGCGCCTGACGGCTGACGACGACGGTACGCTCTCCGTGTCGCAAGGCCTGGGACAGATGGGTAAGGAGCGGCTGAATCTGCCCGCCGAAGCGTGGGCCGGGCTGGAAGTGGGCGGCCAGGTCGCCAACCCGGGTCTCGTCGCCTGCCGGCTGCCCGTTGGCACCCTCACCCAGCGTAAGGCGCGGCCGGTAGCTCAGGCGGGCGTCCAGGTCAAGCCAGGCGTGGAGCGGACTGCGGTAGCCTGGGGGCAGACTCGCCTGTTCGGCCGCCAGTTGCTCCGCGTGGGCGGAGTGTTCTGCAGCCGTGAGGGCGACCTGCTCTTCGTCGTCGACGACAACGAGGGCATCTTCCGGCAGGTAATCGAGAAGCGAATCGGCCCGGTTGTAGATCAGCGGCAGATAGTACTCCAGGTGCGGCGAGCCGCTGCCGGCAGCCAGTGCCGGCACGTCATCCTGCCAGGAGGGCA
>JBFGLK010000319.1:0-4778 GCA_041576195.1 Promineifilaceae bacterium (SeqCode) | reverse complement strand
CCGGTGGGACCGGGGGCGCCGAGGGCAACATGCGGGCCGCGAGGGCGCCGCCGAGGAAGCCAAAGAGGTGCATCTGCCAGGACACCCCCATCACTAGAGGGAGCACGCCCCAGATGAGGCTGCCATAGAGCAGAAGCACAATGAGGGCGCTGCTCAGGGAGGCCAGGCTCCGCTCGGTGAGTGCCCGGAGCAGGATGAAGCCGAAGTAGCCGAAGACAATCCCGCTCGCGCCGATGTGAACGGTCTGTGCGCCGCCGAAGAGCCAGGCGCCTACGCCGCTCGATAGCACGACGATCAGGGTGATCAGCGCGAAGCGTCCGAAGCCGCGGACCAGGATCAGCCAGCCAAAGATGGCCAGCGGCACGCTGTTCGCCGCCAGATGGGCAAAGTCGGCATGGAGGAACGGAGCCAGCAGAATGCCCCGCAGTCCTTCCACCGTGTAGGGCACGACGCCCAGGCCGTCGAGCGCGCCCCGGAAGAGCAGGCGATCCGCGATTTCCACCAGCCAGAGCAACAGGACGAAGCCGGTGATGATCATCGCCTGTCGTTGCAGCTCCTGGGTCGCGCGGTGCACGCGTTGTTGGCGGTCTTCCATTGGGCCCGTTGCTCCTTTCACACGGAACGGTCTGGATCGGGGCGTCGCCACCCGATTGTATTCCAGGAAGGCCTGGCGGCAAGCGGGCGCCAGCGCGAGAGCGTTGCCGATTGTCGTCACCCCGGCGCTGGGGTACGATTAAGGGACGCGCCAGGGCCGCAGAGGCAAATCCATGGACCAGATCCAGGCTTTTTCCAATCTTGTACTCGACAACGTCGAGCGCGTGATCATCGGGAAGCACAGCGCTATCGAAATGCTGCTGGTCGCGGTCCTGTGCGAAGGCCACGTGCTGCTGGAGGATGTGCCGGGCGTAGGCAAGACGATGCTGGCCCGGGCGTTGGCCATCTCGTTGGGCGTCGGCTTCAAGCGCCTGCAGTGCACCCCCGATCTGCTGCCCAACGATGTCACCGGCGTGTCCGTCTTCAACCAGCAGACGCGCGAGTTCCACTTCATGCCGGGCCCGGCCTTCACCAACGTCCTCCTCGCGGACGAGATCAACCGGGCCACGCCCCGGACCCAGTCGGCGCTGCTGGAGTGCATGGGGGAGCGCCAGATCACGGTGGACGGTGTCACCCGCCCTCTGGAGCGTCCCTTTTTCGTGCTCGCCACCCAGAACCCGATCGAATATGAGGGCACGTTCCCGTTGCCGGAAGCGCAACTCGACCGCTTCTTCATGCGGCTGAGCCTGGGTTACCTCGATCAGGCGGCCGAGAGCCAGATGCTGGTGAACCTGGGACGGGAGCACCCGATCGAAAGCCTGGCGAGGGTCGTGGACGGGCGGGAGCTGCCGGCATTGGCCCGGCTCATCTGGGACGTGCATGTGGACGACACCGTGCGCGAATACATCGTCCGCCTGGTTGCCGGCACGCGCGCGCACCGCGATCTGATTATCGGCGCCAGCCCGCGCGGCAGCCACGCCCTCTACCGGGGCAGCCAGGCCCTCGCCGCCCTCCGCGGCCGGGACTACGTCCTGCCCGACGACGTCAAGCAGCTGGCCCCCCTCGTGTTGGGCCACCGCTGCATCGTCCACCCGGAGAGTGCTCTCCGCGGCGCGCAGATCGACGACGTCATTCGTCGCCTGATCAAGGAGACGCCGCTGGAGATCGGCGAACTCCGCTGAACGGCGGAGCGCGGCCATGGGCAAGCTCACCTGGCTGATTCTGGCCTTTGTTCTCCTCGCCCTGCTCCTGCGCGTCGACTTCGTCTTCTACATCGTCTACGTCCTGCTCGCCATTTATGGCTGGAGCCGCTGGGCGCCCGGCCACGCCATACGCCAGCTGGCGATCACGCGCAGCTTCGCCGATCATGCCTTCCTGGGCGAGAAGATCGACGTCACGTTGACGATTGACAACCGCGGCCGCTTCCGGCTGCCGTGGCTCCATCTGTCTGAGACGATCCCGCTGGGCATTCAGGTGGCGACAAACCAGACCGATCTCGCCGTCTCCCTGCGCGGTCGCGAGCAGCTCGTGCTCCATTACCAGGTACAGGCCTATCGTCGCGGCTACTACCGGTTGGGCCCGCTCCGCCTGCGGCTGGGCGATCTCTTCGGCTTTGCCGAGCTGGACGGCCGCCTGCCGGCATCGTTTCTGACGATCTATCCTCGAATCACGCCTGTGGAACGCCTGGGCCTGCCGTCACGGCTGCCCTTCGGCACCGTCGCCAGCACACACCGCCTCTTCGAGGACCCCGCCCGATCGATGGGCGTCCGGCCCTATCGCCAGGGAGACACGCTCCGGCGCATCAATTGGAAGGTCAGCGCCAGCAAGGAGGAGCTGCTGGTCAAGACGCTGGAGCCGGCCATCTCTCTCGAAACGACGATCCTGCTCAATCTCGACCTGAACGACTACGACGAGCGGGAGTGGCGCCATAGCACCGAGTGGGCCGTGGAGATCGCCGCCTCGCTCGCCGCCCACCTTGTCGACCGGCGCCAGGCGGTGGGGCTCGTGACAAACGGGGCGGATCCGCTGCGCGCCCGCGACGGCGCCGAGGACGGCCTCCGATTCGACGAAGAGAGCGGTCGCCTCCTGATGCGCACTGAGGTACCCCGGCAAACCGAGTGGAAGCTCGGCCACCCGCTTGGGCCCGGCGCCGCCCACATGCCGCCGCCCATACCTACCCGCGGCGGGCGGAGCCATCTGATGAAAGTGCTGGAGCTCCTGGCCCGCATCGAGGCGGCGGACACGGCCCACTTCCCCAGCTGGTTACCGGGCGCCACGGTCGGGCTGAACTGGGGGGTCACCTTGCTGGTCATCACCCCGGATGGGAGTTTGGCCGTCTGCCAGGCGCTACACAGCCTGGTGCGCGCGGGCTTCAATCCGGTACTGGCGGTTGTCGAGCGCCGGTCGCCCTTCGGCCAGATCCAGGAGCGCGCCCGTCGGCTGGGCTTCTCGGCCATGTTGCTGGCCGATCGGGGCGACTTCCAGCCGGTAGCGGCAGGTCGCCCGTGACAGAGCACGAGTCGTCCGCGGGGCCGAACCGTTGGCGCGATGCGCCGCAGGGCTTGGCCCTGGTCCACCTGGGCAATTCGGCCACCTACCGGGTTCTGCAGCCGCTCCTGCTGGCCCTGCTCGTCACCGCCTTTCTCGCCGGGCCGATCACCCTCTTCCGCCAGGGAGATATCTCCGGCCGGTGGGCGGCGGCCGGCTGGTTCGGGTTCTTCGTGTCGCTTCAAACCACTGTGACGACGCTGTGGCTGTTCCACCCGGACCGCCGACAGGTGTCCCGTGTGCAGTATCGTCTGGCGGAGCTCGTCGCCGTGCTCTTCATCGCCCGGCTCGTGAGCTGGGCCGTTACCGGGGATCTACCGCAGCTCAGCCAGTGGCGCGACTACCTGCTGACTCCCTTGCTGTTGCTTGACGGCACGTTCGTGGGCTATGGCATTGTGGGGCTGGTGGCCTGGGAGCGTAGCCTGACGCTTGCCGGCATCTTCAGCCGGCTGGCCATGGGCATCGACGAGGCCAGCTACTATCAGCAGCCGCGCGCGGTGCGCCTGAAGGACAATTACAATCCCTTCCAGGCCGACCGCGGCGTGCAGGTGGGCCAGTTCTTCCAGCAGTGGATTCTGATGGGCGCGCTGCTCGTCTTCTTCGCCGCCCTGGCCACGTTCGAGGTGGGCCAGCTCATGCGGACGTTCCGCAATCTCACGCGCATCGGGCTGCCGACGAGCCTGCTTGTCGCCATGGTCGCGTACTTCCTGATCGGGCTGTGGCTCCTCAGCCAGGCGCACGTCTCCCGCCTCTACGCGCGCTGGGCGGCCGCCGAGGTGTCAGCCGACCCAACGATCGTCCGGCAGTGGAGCCGGGTCAGCGCCGGTCTGCTGCTGCTCGTCGCGCTGGTCGCTTCCTTCCTGCCGATTGGCTCGACATTCGCGCTCTCCCGCCTTCTGCAGGCGGTCATCGGCTTCGTCGTCTGGTTGATGGGGGTGATTCTCGGGCTCTTGCTGTCGCTGCTGGTGCTCATTTTGTCGCCGCTCCTGGGCAATGATCGGGTCAATGAGCTACTGCCGCAGGAGAACGCGATCCCCAACGAGCCGCCGCCCGTCATGCCGCCGGGCCCGGGCAGCGAGAGCACGGCGCTCATCGTCGGCGGCGCCTTCTGGGTGATCGTCATTGTCGTAGTCGTCGTCGCGGTCGCCTTCGTCTTGCGCGAGCGCGGCGTGCGCATCAGCGCGAGCGGGTGGCGCCTGTTCTGGGACCGCTTGCGCGAGTGGTGGGCGGCCCTGCGCCTTAATCTTCAGGAGCAGGTGGCGGACTGGCAGGTCCTGGCGCGGACGCGACGGCGCAGGCGCGAAAGCGAGGCGTCCCTGCCGGCATCGCCGTGGCGCTTCTTGCGCGTGCGCGGCCTGCCGGCACGGGAGCAGATCCGCTTCCTTTACCTGGCCGCCGTCCGGCGCGCCGACGAGCGTGGCGTCCCCCGGCGGGAGTCAGAGACCCCGCTCGAATTCGCCGTCGATCTCAAGGAGAACTGGCCGGAGGCGGAGACCGACGTGGACGTGCTCACGGACGCATTCCTCGAAGCGCGGTACAGCCGGCACGACATCGACGACGACGCCGTCGGGCCGCTGCGGCGCACCTGGCGACGCATGCGCTCGCAGTTGCGCCGGCGCCGGGTGGCGAGCGATGGGGGGAGTGACGACGAGGCGGCGTAAGGGGCGGCTAGCCGGGCAGGGCGTCGAGCCAGCCCT
>JBFGLK010000318.1:0-4786 GCA_041576195.1 Promineifilaceae bacterium (SeqCode) | reverse complement strand
TCGCTCATGTAGGGATTGAAGCCCGTGTTGCGGTTGTACCAGCCAAACTCGGCCGCGGCTTGAAGACACAGGTCGAAGGCGTCGTCGTAGGTCCCGTCGACCAGCAGCACCGTCGAGCCATAGACCAGGAGCTGGGCGATCTTGGCCGGCGGGGCGGTTGCCGGCACGAAGATGACGTTCTTCTGCCCCACGCTGGCGCAGAGGCCGCTCAACGCGGCGGCGGCGTTGCCCGTGCTGGCCGTGGTGATGACCGGCGCCCCGCGCTCCTGCGCCTTGACGACGGCCAGGGCGCTCGCCCGATCCTTGAAGGACGCCGTCGGCTGGCGGCCGTCGTCCTTGATCCAGACACGCTTCAGGCCCAAAGCGGAGGCCAACCGCCGGGCGTCGTAGAGGGGCGTGCCGCCCACCGCCAGCGGTGGCACTGGCGCCTCCCGGCGCACCGGCAGCAACGGCTTGTAGCGCCAGATAGTCGGATCCGGGTCGCGTGCCAGGTCGTCACGGCCGAAGTCGCGGGCGATCGCCGCGTAGTCGTAAATCACGTCGACGATGCCCTCGTTGCCGTGATCCGGGCAGATATAGTCGATTTCGTCAGCTCGGCAGGTCTTGCCGCAGATGAGGCATTGGAGGTGGTACATGGTGGGTGGGTTGAGTAGTTGGGTAGTCGGATAGTTGGTTGGCCGGTTCAGTCGTTGGTCAGCGGCACACGGGCAATCCCGCCAACCAACAAGCCAGCCAACCAACAAACCACAAACTAACCCACTACCACATGCGTCCCCGTCTCGCCGGCGAGGGCGCGGTTGATGTTTTCCGGGTTGGTGATGATGGCCCGTTCGCCGCCGTTCTCCAGGAACTGAATGACGGACTGGATCTTGGGCGCCATGCTGCCCTTGGCGAAGTGGGTGCCTTCGGCCAGGTATTGCTTCGCCTCGGCCAGGGTGATCTGGTGCAGCCAGCGCTGGTCGGGCTTGCCGAAGTTTAGGGCCACCTTCTCCACGGAGGTGCTGATGAGGAAAAGGTCGGCGCCGATGTCGTTGGCCAGTAGAGCCGAGGCGCGGTCCTTGTCGATGACCGCGGCGACGCCGCGGAGGCTACCGGCCTCGTCGGCCACGACTGGAATGCCGCCGCCGCCCACGGCGATGACGATGATGCCGGCATTGAGCAGTGTCTCGATCGCCCCCAGCTCGACGATGCGCTTCGGTTGTGGCGAGGCCACCACGCGGCGCCAGCCGCGCCCGGCGTCTTCGACCACATCCCAGCCGTCCCGTGACTGCCGTTGCATGGCTTCCGCCTCGTCCATAAACGAGCCTATCGGCTTGTCCGGGCTCTGGAAGGCGGGGTCCGCGGCGCTGACCTCGACCTGGGTGACCACGGTGGTCACCAGGCGGTCCAGGCCCATCTCGCGGAGGTGGTTGTACAGGTTTTGCTGCAAGGCGTAGCCAATGGCGCCCTGGGTATCGGCGCCGCAGACGTCCAATGGCACCTCGTGCAGCTCGTGGCGGGCGAGCTCCGACCGCCGCAGGATGAAGCCGACCTGTGGGCCGTTGCCGTGCGCGATGGCCACGTTCCAGCCGGTGGCGATCATGCCGGCGATGTGGCGGCTCGTCTCGCGCGCCGCCTGATACTGATCCTCCACCGTCTGGTGGGCCTTGTCCTTGATCAGTGAGTTGCCGCCAATGGCGATGACGGCGGTCTTGTCGGGCATGGGAATACTCCTTGTCGGACCTGGGATCGAGGACCCGGGATCAGGGAACCGGGGCAGGGTCGGTCCCGATCCCCAGTCCCTGTTCCCCGATCCCTGCCTACGCCATCGTTAGCGCCATCACGGCCTTTTGCGCGTGCAGGCGATTCTCCGCCTCGTCGAAGACGACCGAGTGCGGGCCGTCGAGCACGGCGCTGGTGACCTCGATGTCGCGGTCTGCCGGCAACGGATGCATGTAGATGACGTCGTCCTGGCCCAGCGCCATCTTGGCGTCGTCGGCGACCCAGTCCTGGTACTTGTCCTGGATGCGCTTGCCCTCGTCCGCATCTTGCGTCGTCAGCAGCGGGCCCCATGACTTCGCGTAGATGATATCCGCGCCGCGGCAGGCCTCGTCCATGTCGTGGACGACGTCGAAGCCCGTCTTGTAGCGACGCGCCTGCTCCCGGGCCTGGTCCATGATCTCGGGCATCAACTGGAACTCCGGCGGGTGCGCCAGCACCACGTCCAGCCCGAAGCGGGGCATCTGCAGGATGAGTGACTGCGGCACGGAGATGGGCTTCAGATAGGAGGAGGCATAGGCCCACGAGACGACCATCTTCTTGCCGCGCAGATCGCGCCCCTTCTTCTCGATGATGGTCATCAGGTCGGCCAGGCATTGGTGCGGGTGGTAGATCTCGCACTGCATGTTGAGCACCGGCACGCGCGAGGCCTCGGCTACCAGGTTCAGGTATCGATTGCCCGTGCCCCAGGTGACGTGGCGGATGGCGATGCCGTCGAAGTAGCGACCGAAGATGTCGCCGATCTCGCGCTCGGTGTCGCCGTGGCTGATCTGGGTGGTGCGGCTCTCGATGAACGCCGCGTGCCCGCCGAGCTGGGCCATGCCGGCCTCGAACGAGCCGCGGGTGCGCGTGCTGGAGAAGAAGAACATCATGGCCAGGACCTTGTCACGCAAGTAGGCGTGGGGCTCGCCCAGCGCCCGCTTGCGCTTCAGGTCCCAGGCCACGTCCAGAATCGTCTCGACCTCTTCCTTGGAGAAGTCCAGGTCGCCGATGAAGTCGCGGTTGCGGAAGTTGGTCTGCATGGTGGTCTCCTGGTCGGATAGTTGGTTAGTCGGTTGGTCGGTCAGTCAATCTGATCACCCGACGACGCGACACCTCGCCTACTCGAATTTCCCCATCACAAGTGCAATCAACGCCATGCGCATGACGACGCCGTTGAACGCCTCTTGCCAGTAGCGGGACCAGCGGGTGATGTCCACGTCGGGCGGGATCTCGTCCATGCGCGGCAGCGAGTGCAGCAGGATGGCGTCCGACTTGGCCTTGGTGGCCAGGAACTGGCGCGTGATCTTGTAGTTGGCCGCGGTCAGGCCGACGTCGCCGGAGCGCTCATCGCGGGACTTGGTGTAGTCGGGTTGGACGACGGGCTCGACCAGGATGACGTCGGCGTCGGCGATGGCCTGCTCCACGTGCTCGGCCTCGCGAAAGTCCAGGCTGAAGTCGCGCAGCTCGGCCTTGAACTCGTCCGTCAGCGACATGTCGGGCGGGGAGACAAACGTGATGGGGCAGTCAAATTGCGTCAGGCCGTAGGCCAGCGAGTGCATGGTGCGCATGCGCATATCGCCGACCGCCAGCCACTTCAGTCCGTCGAGGCGGCCCTTCTCGCGCAGGACGGTGTAGAAGTCGGTCAGGATCTGCGTCGGGTGCTCGCCCCAGCCATCGCCGCCGTTGATGATCGGGATGCTCGCCCACTTTGCGGCCTCGTGCGGCGCCCCCTGTTGGAAGTGGCGCATCACGATCACGTCGCCATAGAACTCGAGCATCTTGACTGTGTCCTTGATCGACTCCTGATAGAAGTCGCCCGCCCGGGTCATCTTGGCGTCCGCGAAGCCGGTCACCTGCCCGCCGAGGCGGATCATGGCCGCCTCATGGGCCAGGCGGGTGCGGGTCGACGGCTGGTAGAAGGCGGTCACGAGGGTCTTCTCCCGCAGCATGTCGCTGTTGCGGCGGTTGCGGGCGATGGGCTCGAGCTGCTCCGCGACCTCAAAGACGCGGAAGAACTCGTTGCGCTCAAAATCCTTGAGGGACAGGATGTCCCGGCCGGCGAAACTCTTCATGATGGGAAACTCCTTCGATGGTCAAACATGATGGGAAACATGGGGAACATGACTACCCCTGCCGGCGGATGAGCCGGAGGCGGAGCAGATCATCGCGAAAGTAGGAATACGCCTTCAGGATCGGCTCGTTGTCCTCGTTGTAGCCGATTTCGGAGAAGGAGATGAGGGGCGTGCCGGCACGGACCGCCAGCGTCGCCGCCAGGGCCGGGTCGGCCACAATGGGCACGATGTCGGAGAGATAGTAGCCCAGCTCCTGGTGGCAATGATCCCAGAGGAACGCGTAGACCGGTTGCCGCAGGTCTGCGGGAGAGACGTCGTGGGCCAGAAGCGCCGCGGGGATCTGGTTCTCGGTGAGGATGACGGGCCGCTCGTCCTCGCGAAAGAGCTTGCGAACGATCAGGAGCAGCGCGCCTGGAGACAGGCCGAGCTCGGCGGCCGCCTCGGCCGTGGCCGGAGCGGT
The DNA here is from genome assembly GCA_041576195.1 of Promineifilaceae bacterium (SeqCode). Taxonomy (GTDB): domain Bacteria; phylum Chloroflexota; class Anaerolineae; order Promineifilales; family Promineifilaceae; genus JAGVTM01. The sequence goes on along the minus strand of JBFGLK010000318.1, from coordinate 514 downwards.
GGTGGCGGACAGGATCTCGGTGGAAGGGGTGTAGCCGTGCGCCCGCAACACCGTCTCGTAGGACCACATCTCTTCAAGGCGCGTGCGGATCTGGAGGCCGGGCTGATTGACGTAGGTGCCGCTGCCCTGGCGCCGGGTGATGACGCCTTCGAGCTCCAGGCGGCGCAGGGCGTCCCGGATGGTGGTCCGGCTCACCCCCAGCATGTCGGCGAGCTCCGTTTCCGACGGGATGCGGCCCTCGGGGAACTCGTCGTTGCGGATGCTCTGTTTGATGTGGTCTTTCGCCTGCTCGGAGAGCGAGGGCGTCCGCCTGAGCACGATGGGACCGCCTGCGGGCCGGCCGCTGCCGGCGGCGACCCGTCTTTCGTCATATCGTATGGTTGTCAGACGAATTTTACGACGGCATCGTGGCGATTGTCAAGCAAGTGGGGTGGGGGCTTCCGGGGAGATTCCCCGGCAGTGCCGTCGCTCCTGGGAGGCTTCCGGGGAGATTCCCCGGCAGTGCCCCCTACTC
>JBFGLK010000317.1:0-4792 GCA_041576195.1 Promineifilaceae bacterium (SeqCode) | reverse complement strand
CGAACACGGCCCTTTAAGCCACCAGGCTGCACTTCGATCGCATCGCCTAGTTTCAGGCTGCCGCCGACAAGCGTGCCGGTGACCACCGTGCCAAAGCCGGAGAGCGTGAAAACGCGATCGATTGGCAGACGTGGCCGCCCCTCATCCAGCCGCTCTGTCGTGCCGGTCAGCGCCTTGCCCAACGCTTTGCGCAACCGATCGAGCCCCTGGCCTGTGCGGGCGGAGACCGGGACGATCGCAGCGCCACGAAGCGGCGTGCCGGACAAGAGCTCGCTCACGTCAAGGGTCACCAGCTCCAACCAATCCGGGTCGTCGATCAGATCGACCTTCGTCAGGGCGACGACGCCGCTGTTCACCTGGAGAAGGTCAAGTATAGCCAGGTGCTCGCGTGTCTGCGGCATCACGCCCTCGTCGGCCGCGATGACCAGGAGCGCCAGGTCAATTCCCCCGACGCCGGCCAGCATATTCTCGATGAAGTCGCGATGGCCGGGTACGTCGATAACACCTACCTCCGTCGCTTCGCGCCCCGGCAGAGGCAGCGTGAGCCAGGCAAAGCCCAGCTCGATGGTCATTTCCCGCTCCTTTTCTTCGGCGAGGCGATCGGGGTCAATGCCGGTCAGGGCCTCGACCAGCGTAGACTTGCCATGATCGACGTGGCCGGCGGTGCCAATGACGTACATCGCCGCCTACTGCCTTTGGCGGGTGCCCATCCGGCCGGCGAAGGGCGAGGCCATCACTCCTCGCGCACTTCGACCAGCGCCGGCTGGCGCCGCCGGTTCGGGTTTTGCGCCAAGGTCTTCTCGACTTCTTCCAGCCAGATGCGCGGCCACTGCTTCAGCGCGTCCGCCTGCGCTGACTGGACGCGCCAGAGGAGGTCCCGATCCTGGCGCATCTCGGCCACTGCCTCTTCAATTGTCGTTAGCTGTTCCATGGCCTGACGATCGCGCCGATCAAGGCCGGTTACTCGTTGCTCCATATCGATTTCCAGGGTGCGCTGGCGCTTTTCTAACTCCGTGGCAAAGGTCTGCCACTCCTTCTGAACGCGGCTCAATTCCATCCGCTGACGTTCCGAGAGCTCGCGCTGTTTCTGCTCGATCTGGGTCTGCCACGGGGCGATCGCTTGCACCGCCATGCGTGCCTCTTTGTATTGGTCGGCGAACTGGGCCCACTGCTTGGCATACTGCGCCATCGTCTCCTTCTGCTCTTCGAGGGCGCGCTCCCACTCCGCGAGACGCTGATTGCGCTCATACTCGCCAAGCTGGACCTGTTCTGTCCACTTTTTGATGATGTCACGCAGCTCCGTCTGCTCTTCGCCTGCCTGGCGGTTTTCTGTTTCCAGCCGGGTGACGGTGCCGGCCAGGATGTCCTGGCGATTGGCGAGCGGCTCCCAGCGCTTGTTGATCTCCAGGATCGAAGCTTCCAGTTCGCCAAGTCGCGTCGTATGGCGCCGGTTGATCTCGTTAATAAACGCCAGCTCGCGAGGCCAGGGCTCCAACTCACTGCGAAGGGCCGGGATCTGATTCTGTACCGAGCCGACAAGTTGTGACAGTCTGGCGTCTTCGGCCTGGCGCAGCTCCATCTCCTGTTGCAGACGTCCGATGGCCGGCAGTTCGCGCCGAATGGCCGCCAGCTCACGCGTGTGGACGTCATGCTCCACGCGGCGCAGACGTTCGGCTTCTTCGATCGCCTTCCGCCCACGCTCGTCGTACTGCTCAATCATCTGGACGACCTCGTCCTTGAACTGGCCCAGTCGCGCGTCTACCTGAGGGATGCGGCCGAGCTGCGACCCAACCGCAGCCAGCTGTTTCTCCAGCTCTTTGATGCGCTGCTCCCGTTTGGCCAGCTCTTGTTCTTGAAGGGCCGCTTGCTGTTGTAGTTCGGCCAGCTTGCGGCCATCCTTGCGGCGCTGTTCGTCAAGCCAATCGAGGCGACTGCGCAATTCACTGAGCTCCTGGGTGAGCGTTGACTGGTTCGCCATCTCTCTTCTCCTGGGCAGACTGGTTCAGGGGCAATGCCTGGCGCTTGCTGTGTGTGGCAGGATGGCCAGGTAGCGCATCGCCGCCCGAAGCGTCGCGACCGTCTCGAATCCGGTCCGCTGCATTATAGTGCGTTCGATCCGGCAGGTAAAGCGAGGTCCGACGGAGGTGAATGGCATATGAGGTACCTCCGCCAGACCGGCGCGGCCATCCACGCGCGTGCGGCCGCGGCCAGGCCGGCGCTATAATGGGCCCCATGCGCCTGGGAATCGACTGTCGCCTGGCCGCCTATCGCCTGGGCGGCATCAGCCGATATGTATTGCATCTGCTGCCGGCCCTGGCGGCGCTGGACACGGTTACCGACTACGTCGTGGGCCATAGCCGCAAGGACCGAACCGTACGCCTGCCCTCAGGCGCGCCGAACTTCCACCGCGTCGACTTGTGGACGCCGTGCCACCACCGTCTGGAACGCTGGGCGCTGGGCCTGGAGCTGTTACCACGGAAGCTCGATCTGTGGCATAGTCCCGACTTCATTCCGCCAGTCTTCGGTGCGCGGCGCCGGGTCATTACCGTTCACGACCTGACCTTCATGCACTTCCCCCAGTTCCTGACCTCTGCCAGCCGGCGCTATTACGCCGACCAGATCGCCTGGGCCGTCCGCGTCGCCGATCATGTGCTCGCCGACAGTCGCCACACACGCCAGGACCTGATCGAGCGCCTGGGCGTCCCCGAAGGCAAGGTGACCGCAGTTCCGCTGGCGGCCAATCCGGCATACGATACACCCCCGACGGTGCAGCAGGTGGCGGACGCGCTGGCGAGGTTTGACCTGCGGCCCGGCTTCGTACTTCACGTGGGCACGCTCGAGCCGCGCAAGAACCTGCCCCACCTGGTGAAGGTCTACGCTCGGCTGCGGCGCCAGCACGCGGTCGAGGCGCCGCTGGTGCTCGTCGGCGCCACGGGCTGGCTGAGCGAGGCGCTCGAAGCGACCATCACGGCCTCTGGTGTAGCGGACCACGTCCGCCATCTGGAGCGGGTCGACGACGGCACGCTGGGTTGCCTCTACGCGGCGGCCGGGGCGTTGGCGCTGCCGTCACATTACGAAGGGTTTGGCCTGCCGGCACTGGAGGCGATGCGCCTCGGTTGCCCCGTCGTGTCCAGCGACCGCGCCTCGCTGCCCGAGGTTGTCGGCGACGCTGGCCTGCTCCTACCACCGGACGATGAAGCAGCCTGGGTCGAGACGCTGGCACGTGTCCTAAGGGACGACGCCCTGCGGGAGCGGCTGGCGGCTGCCGGCAGGCGCCAGGCAGACGGTTTTAGCTGGGCGAAGACGGCGGCTGCTACGCTGGCTGTCTATCGTTCGCTTGGCTAGCATCTGGCCATGACCGAGCTGCTGTTATTGACCCCGGAGCTGCCGTACCCGCCTCATCAGGGTGCCAGTCTTCGCAACTACTACATCATTCAGGGGCTGTCCGCATCCATGAGGGTAACCCTGCTCTCCTTCGCCCACGCGAACACGCACGACGAGCTACCGGACGCCGGGCCGTTGGCGGATCTGTGCCATGAGGTCCACCTTGTTCGTGCCCCGGCGCGCGGTCGCCTGCTGCGAGCGCTGCAGTTGATCGCGAGCAAACGGCCCGACATGGCTCACCGCCTGGCCAGCGCCGCTTTCGCCGTGCGCCTGCGCGCGCTGCTCCAGGAGCGCCCCTATCCCTTGGTGCAAATCGAGGGTCTGGAGCTGGCGCACGCGCTCGAGATCGTGCGGACGACCAGCCCGTCCACCCGCATCGTCTTCGACGCCCACAACGCGGAAACGGCGTTGCAGCGCCGCGCCTTCATGACGGACCTTGGCGCTCCGCGGCGTTGGCCGTTGGCCGTGTATTCGTGGACGCAGGTGCGCCGTTTGGCGCGATACGAGTCATGGACATGTCGCCATGCGGACGCGGTAACCGCCGTAAGCGAGGCGGACGCGGACGCCCTTGGCGCTCTGGCCCCCGCAGTGCCCATCACGGTCATCCCCAATAGCCTGGACGTGCTCGCTCGCGAAGCGGAGGCGTCCAAGACGCCCGAGCCCGGCACTCAGTTCGATTTGCTCTTCAGCGGCAAAATGGATTACCGTCCGAATGTGGATGCGATGCTCTGGTTTGCCGAGGCGATCTGGCCACGTGTGCTGGAGGCCCGGCCAGGCACGACGCTGGCCATCGTGGGGCAGCAACCCCATGCTAGACTGGATCGGCTACGGGCGATGCCTGGAATCAGGCTCACCGGCCGCGTCGAGCGGGTGGAGCCGTACCTGGCGGCTGCCACTGTGTTCGTGATGCCGTTTCGCATGGGCAGCGGCACCCGTCTCAAGCTCATCGAGGCGATGGCTGCCGGCAAGCCAATCGTGAGCACACGGATGGGCGCGGAAGGCTTCCCCGTCACGCCAGGCGTCGAGCTGATGCTGGCGGATACACCAAACGAGTTCGCCACGGCCATTCTGACGCTGCTCACGCAACCACAGCGGCGGGAACGGCTGGCGCAGGCGGCCCGGTCTTTTGCCCGCCGTTATGACTGGCGCCGAGTGGTGCCCGCGTTCTACGAGGTCTATGACGGCCTGCTCGGGTCAACTAAATCGGAATAGCGGGCTCATACGGGCTCTGACTGAGGACCTCGATGCCGTCATCCGTCAGCAGCACGAGATCCTCCAGCCGAACGCCGCCCCAATCGGGCAGGTAGATCCCCGGCTCGACGGTCGTCAGCATGCCGGCAGCCAGCCGGCCTTCCGTCTGTAGCCCCGACAGCCGCGGCTCCTCATGCACCTCCAGTCCGACGCCGTG
>JBFGLK010000316.1:0-4804 GCA_041576195.1 Promineifilaceae bacterium (SeqCode) | reverse complement strand
TCGTCGAAATGCTCTATGGCTTCGTGGAGGGTTCTGCCGGCCGCTGGGCGCGCGCCTTCTTTCCCTTCTTCATGACTTTCTTGCTGTGGATTCTGGTGGCCAACTGGATGGAGTTGGTTCCCGGTGTCGACAGTATCGGGAAGTGGGAGAGCATGGGCGAGCTGGCGATCCACAAGGCCGAGGCGGCCGCGCGTATAGAGGGTGTCCACCTTGACGAAGAGGAGCTGCATCACATCGAGGAAGAGGCCATGGAGGCCAACATCGGCGACTTGCAGCGCGGCGTCTTCTTGCTCCGGGCAGAGGCGAACGCGGAGGGAGAGAAGCCCGAGGACGCGGACTACACTCTCGTGCCCTACGTGCGTGCCGCGGCGACCGATCTGAACTTCACTCTGGCCCTGGCGCTCATTTCCGTGATCATGACGCAGTACTACGGGTTCAGGGCACAGGGACCCGGCTACCTGAGGAAATTCTTCCAGTTCGACGCCAATCGGATCGCGACGAATCCACTTGGCGCGATGGACCTCATCGTCGGCATTCTGGAGCTCGTGGCGGAATTCGCCAAGATCCTCTCATTCTCCTTCCGTCTCCTTGGCAATATCTTCGCCGGCCAGGTGCTCCTTTTCGTCATCGGCTTTCTGCTACCCATCGCCAATGTGGCGGTGTATGGTCTGGAGGCCTTCGTCGGGCTGATTCAGGCGGCGGTCTTTGCCATGCTGACACTGACCTTCATGTCGCAGGCCACCATCAGCCATGCCCATGGCGACGATCATCACTGATGGTCCGCTCGTCAACACTCGCGATGCAGCAGGGTTCCCCTCGAGCGCCGCGTTCTTGACCAGATAATCACCGAAACCCTATCTTGGAGGAGAATCACTTATGTCTCTAGAAGCTGCTGAAGCCATTGCGGTTGGTCTGAAGCTGCTGGGCGCGGGCCTGGCCATGACAGGCGCCATCGGCGCCGGCGCCGGCGTGGGTATCGTGGTAGGCGGCGCGGTGCAGGGCATCGCCCGCAATCCAGACGCAGGCGGCACGATTCAGGCCAACATGATCCTGGGCATCGCCTTTGCGGAAGCGGTCGCCATCTATGCCCTCGTGGTGGCGCTGATCCTGGTCTTCGTGGCCTAAGTAATACGACGGCCAAGAACCGGCAGGTCGTGGGCCGGGCGGCCCGCCCGTCACGGACCCGGCCTGCGGAACGCGCCACTCAGAGGTGAAGTACCATGGAAGCACTCGGCATCAACATAGGCTATCTCATCATCCAGATTCTGGCCTTCACGATCCTGCTGATCCTGATGAAGGGCTGGGCCTACACCCCGATCCTGAACATCCTTGAGCAGCGTAAGGCTCGCATTGCCAAGGGCCTGGAAGACGCCCGTCAGGCGGCCATCGCGCGCGACAATGCCGACGCGGAGGCTAAGAACATTCTGGACGCGGCCCGCGCGGAGGCAGCCAAAATCCGGTCGGAGGCGACTGTCCAGGCGGAAGAGACCGCCAGCGGCATTTTGGGCAATGCGCGCACCGAGGCCAAGACCATCGTCGAAAACGCGGCGAGCGAGGCCGAGGAGGAGCGCAACCAGATCCTGGCCAACCTGCGAAGCGAGGTGGTGGCCATCGCCATGGCCGCCGCCAACCGCATCGTGGACGACAGCATGCGGGACGAAAAGCGTCAGCGCCAGATCATCAGCGGCTTTCTTTCGGAAGTGCCGGCAGGCGTCGCCCAGCTCTCGGGTGAGCGCGCCGAAGTCACCAGCGCCCTGCCGCTTACGGACGACGAAAAGGCCGCCACGCGCAAAGCAATCAAGGCGCAGGAAGTCTCCTTCCGCGTCGATCCGGCCATCCTCGGTGGTCTGATCGTGCGCGTCGGCGATCGCGTCGTCGACAATAGCGTCGCTGGCAAAGCGGCGACGATGCGAGAGAAGCTGGCCGCCTGATCGCGGCTGTCTGGAGACACTCCTAGGCGGAGCCGGTCGCCATCTCCATTGGCGGCTGGCTCCGTTTCGTTCCTGTGGGCTCCCCTATGTCAGTCTGGAGCGACGATCTGCCGGTAGCGCTGCCGGCCGAGTTCACCCCACCCGACTATGCTGGCGGCTCCATCGCCAACGTCCCGGCCACCCTCGCCGGCCTTTTCGGCGTGCCCTTCGCCGGGCTGCCCCCACTACGCCGCCATCTCTGGGACCCGCTCGGGACCGACGTCCGACGCGTCGTCGTCATCTTGCTCGACGCCTTGGGCGCCAACCTGCTCGCCGCCCATGAGTCCCTGGCCCGTCCGTGGCGGCAACAAGCACGCGTCCAGGGGGAGCTGACCTCGGTCTTCCCGTCGACCACCGTGGCCGCCCTCAGCTCACTCTGGACCGGCCGCGCGCCCGCCCAGCATGGGCTCGTCGGTTTGCACATGCTCTTCCCCGAGTATGGGGCCATCGGCCAGCTTCTCGACCTTTCCCCCACATTCGGCCGCTATCCGGACGCCCTGGTCAGGGCTGGCCTGGAGCCGGAGACCTTCCTTGTGGGTCCTGGCCTGGCCGAGCAGCTAGCTGCCGGCGGCGTGGTAACGCACGATTACAAGGGCGCCTACATCGTCGATTCGGCCTTGAGCAGGATGCACGGCCGCGGCGCCGTCGGCCAGCATGGAGTGCATACCTTCGCGGAGATGATGGTCCGCTTGCGGGAACATCTCGAGGGGTCGCGCGAGCAAACGCTCCTCCTTGTTGCCTACTGGCCTTCGCTGGACACACTCAGCCACGCCTACACGCCGTTTCACGTGGCCGTAACCGCCGAGCTAGAGTCACTGTTCGGTCAGATTGCTGACCTGTTGTGGGAGCCACTCAGCCCGGAGGCGCGTGCCGGCACCGCCCTGATCCTCATGGCCGACCACGGCCAGACCGCGACGCCGCACGAGGCCTGGATCGATCTGGCCGACCATCCCCACCTGCGCGACCTGCTGTTGATGCGACCCGCCGGCGAGCCGCGGGCGGCCTACCTGTATTGCCGGCAAGGCCAGCAGGCCGACGTTCTCGCCTATCTTCAGGAAAACCTCGGCGCCGCAGCCATCGCCCTTCCGGCGGCAGCCGCTCTGGAAGCCGGCCTCTTCGGTCCGCCGCCCCATGCGCCCGCGGTCCCGGGCCGTCTTGGCGACGTCGTCGCGATCATGCGGGCCAACTACTCCCTGATATTCCCGGCGGACCGGGCATTCGAGTCCCGCTTCGTCAGCCGCCACGGCGGAATGACCGGCCCGGAGATGAACGTGCCCTGGCTCGCCTTTCGCCTGGATGATGGGCCGCCGCCCGCGCTTGACAGCCGTCGGCGCATCCGATAGCATCCCCTCACCGTGATCAGACGCACCGAGTAGTCCGCGAGAAGAGCCTCTGCAATCGCCGGAGCGTCTGCCAGAGCGTTGCCATTTGGCGACTGTGGGCTATTTGACCAGACGACTACTGGGAGACGTATGTCCTCACCTCCACCTTCGGGGGCCAAGGTGCCCGACAAGCCGACACTCACCGACTACCTGCGAGCCAACACCCGCTGGCTGATCGATCCGATCGTCGAGTTCATGGCCCGCTTTCGGCTGTCGCCGGACGTGCTCACAGTGGCCGGCATGCTCGCCCACCTGGTGATCGCCTGGCTTGTGTCCGATGGTCGCTTCCGCGCCGCCGCCTTGACAATCATCTTCGTCGGCCCGCTGGACGCGCTGGACGGCGCGCTGGCACGCAGACTCGGTCGGGCTCAGGGCGGCTTCGGGGCCTTCCTCGACTCGACGCTGGACCGCCTGGCCGAGATCATCCTCTTTGGCGGCTTCATCATCTACTACAGCGCCCAGGGCGAGCTGTGGTTGGTGCTCGCCAGCTACGTCGCCCTCACCGGCTCCGTCATGGTCAGCTACACCCGCGCCCGCGCCGAAGCCCTCGGCATCCCCTGCAAGGTTGGCATTCTCTCCCGGGTCGAGCGCTATGGCGTCCTGGTGCTTTCCATGCTGCTCGGCCAGCCGGGCATCGGCATCCTACTGCTCGCGGTGGGCACCTACCTGACGGCGGCCCAGCGGATGTTTCACGTCTGGCGCCAGGCGAACAAATGAGGCGCCTGCAGGCCAGATGGCGACGCGAGCCCTTCTGGCTCCCTATCTTCTTCCTCTTCGTCGCCGGCCTGGTCCTTTACGGCGCGCACCTCATCGCCGGTTACACCCCAGCCCGGGTCCTCCTCACAATCGCCCCGCTGCAACTCGATCTCTACTGGTATGGCTTCATCATCATGTCTGGGATCGCCCTCGGATCCTGGGTGGTGAGCGTGCTCGTCGCCGAGCGGGCCGAGGCCAGCTTTCGTGAGACGGTGCCGGCAAGGTTGCGGGCCCGGCGCCTGCGTGGACGCAAGGAGGACCTGCCCGCCGAGCGGCTCAACCGCGCGGGCGTCACCACCGTCGGCGGGCTCCTCTGGGGCCTGACGATGGACGCCGGCGGCCTCCGCCTGAAGAAGGTGGAGCGGGCGCAGGCGCTCGACTGGTTGGCACGTCAGGACGACGTGGACCCCGTCTGGTGGCAGGATCCGCCGTGGCGCCGCTGGAGTCCCGACCACGTCTGGAACGGCGTCATCTGGTGCATTGTGCTGGCCATTATCGGGGCCCGCCTCTACCACGTGCTCACCCCGTCGCCCAGCATGGCCGCGCTGGGGATTGAGACACCCCTTGACTATTTCCGCGACCCGCTGCAGCTCATCAATCTGCGTAATGGGGGACTTGGCATCTTCGGGGGAATCGCCGGGGGTGTGGTCGGCCTGCTCATCTACAGCCGCCGGCAACGCCTGCCCGCCATGGCCT
>JBFGLK010000315.1:0-4820 GCA_041576195.1 Promineifilaceae bacterium (SeqCode) | reverse complement strand
GCTGCGCGGCGCCGCTGCCGGCAACTCCCGATGCCTGTCCGGCCTGCGGTCAGCTGCTCTGCCCGTCCTGCCTGGCACCTGTCGACGAAGATGACGCGGCCTGCCCGCGCTGTGGCGCCGAGTTCGAGCTTGCCTGCCCCGCCTGCGGCGTAAGTGTCAGCGCCGACGCGACGGTATGCGTGGCCTGCGGCCACGATTTTGAAGCGAGCGATCTACCTGCGGATCAGCCGGAACCTGGCTGAGACCGGTCCTGCTTGAGGAGTAACTCATGACGACGACTGCAAACCCAGAGGTCAATGGACGACCCGGTTACGAGGCCATCCGCGTCTATGACGCCGCCGCCCTCGATGAGGACGCCACGGGCGGCTACACCGACGAGGAAAAGGCCCGCGTCGCCGACGCCGTGCGAACCATCCTGCAGAACGTGGGCGAAGACCCGGCCCGTGAGGGGCTAGCGCGCACGCCGGAGCGCGTGGCGCGAATGTACGATGAGATTCTGGCCGGCTATCGTGTCGACCTCGACGACCTCGTCAACGACGCTCTGTTCGACGTCAAGTACGACGAGATGATTGTGGTCAAGAACATCGAGTTCTTCAGCCTCTGTGAGCACCACATGCTCCCGTTCTTCGGCTTCGCGCACGTGGCCTACATTCCCAGGCAGCGGGTGATCGGCCTGTCCAAGATTCCGCGTATCGTGGAGATGTATGCCCGGCGCCTCCAGGTGCAGGAACGCATGACCGAGCAGATTGCCGACACCGTTGAGAACATTCTCAATCCGCTCGGCGTGGCCGTCGTGCTGGAAGGCTCGCATATGTGCTCGATGATGCGGGGCATCAAGAAGGAGCACTCGCGTATGGTGACCAGCGCCATGCGCGGTGAATTCCGCGACAACATCCGCACGCGGACGGAGTTCATGGGCCATATCGGCGGCGGCCACAAGCCGGACACCGTCTTCTAAGGCGCGCGCCGACCGTCAAACTGAGCTTCGACGAGGAGCGGCGCGCCTTTTGACAGGCGCCGCTCCTCTGGCTATAATTCGTGGTCCGTTGCACTGGTCAACCGCTGAACCAGACAACTTCAAGAATGACGAAGCCGGCATGTGCAATGCTGGTTTTTTTTGGAGGATTATCGTGTACGCAATCGTCGAATGCGGCGGCCGGCAATACCGCGCCGAAGAGGGCCATAGCTTCTCGGTCGAGAAGCTGCCCTATGAAGTCGGTGAAAGCTTTGCCTTAGATAAAGTCTTGCTCCTGGCCGATGGGGACGCCGTCCAGATCGGCACGCCGACGGTTGCCGGCGCCCTTGTGCGCGCTAAAGTCGTCGAGCAATACCGGGGCAAGAAGATCTTCGTCTGGAAATACAAGCCGCGCAAGCGTTATCGTCGCCGCGCCGGCCATCGGCAGTCATATACCCGGTTGTTGATTGAGGAGATTGTGGCCGCCTGAAGGCGCGTCGCAGGAGATACGGTCATGGCACACAAGAAAGGTAGCGGTTCGAGCAAGAACGGGCGCGATAGCAACTCGAAGCGCCTGGGCGTCAAGATCTACGGCGGCCAGTCCGTCATTCCCGGGAACATCATCGTGCGCCAGAACGGCACGCGCTTTCACCCGGGCAACAATGTCGGCCTGGGCCGTGACTATACGCTTTACGCGCTGGCCGAGGGCAAAGTCGCTTTTGAAACTCGACGAGGCCGTCGCTTTGTCAGCATCATCCCGGCGGAGTCGACATGAAACCCGAAATTCATCCCGAGTGGCATCCGGAGGCCAAGGTCATCGTCAACGGCGAAGTCGTGATGACGGTTGGCTCGACGGTGCCAGAAATGAACGTGGAAATCTGGTCCGGCACGCACCCGTTCTTCACCGGTCAGCAGCGCCTGGTAGATACGGAAGGCCAGGTCGATCGCTTCATGCGCCGTCTCCAGAAGCGCGAGGTCATTCTCAGCGTTCAGGATGAAGAGGTCGAGATGGCTTCTCCAGAAGCGGTGGCCATCGAGGAGATCAATCTCACCAAGCGGTCCCTGAATGGCCTGCGCGAGGCCGGCGTTCTGACCGTCGGCGACGCTCTGTCGCGTCTTGAAGAGTCGGGTGACGACGGGCTCCTGTCCATCTTCGGCGTCGGGCAGATGGCCCTGATCGAGATCAAAAAGCACTTGCGCTCCGAGGGCCTGATCGAGTAGCCGCCGAGGCGGCGTCGGCCGCCTTCCTGCCAAGGAGACCGAAGGGCAGATGCGCCAGCGTATCTGCCCTTTTTGTTTTCTTTGGGGCCAGTTGCCGTTACCATTGGTGCCGGGCGACGCCTTGACGGTTGACGCGCCCGCCGCGCCAGCGATTCACCCGGAAGGAGGCCAGATGGGGAAACACACGCCAGGACGTGTCGAGTTGATTTGCGGCAGCATGTTCAGCGGCAAGACCGAAGAGCTAATCCGGCGCGTGCGCCGCGCGGTGATTGCCCGGCAACGCGTGCAGGTGTTTAAGCCAGCGCTGGACACGCGCTACCACGCCAGCCAGGTGACCTCGCACAATGGCCTGGGCGTCGAGGCAGAGCCCGTCACCGGCTCTGGCGAGATTCGGGCGTTGCTTCGCCCGGAGACGACGGTCGTGGCCATCGACGAAGTGCAATTCTTCGACGACGGCATCGTCGCTCTGTGCCAGGAGCTTGCCCACCAGGGCAAGCGCGTCATCTGCGCCGGGCTGGACACCGACTTCCGTGGCGAGCCATTTGGGCCGATGCCCGCCATGCTGGCTCGCGCGGAGATGGTGTCCAAGCTCAACGCCATTTGTGTCGTCTGCGGCGAGGACGCCAGCCGTACCCAGCGTCTCATCAATGGCCAACCCGCCGCTTATGACGATCCGGTCGTGCTGGTGGGCGCGGCCGAGGTGTACGAAGCGCGCTGCCGGCAATGCCACCGGGTCTTGCCGGCACGCTCAGGAGAGACTCCATGAGATCGGCCGCCCGCGACCTGCGCGACGACATCGCCCAGATCTTGATCGACGAAGAGACGCTGCGACACCGCGTCGCCCAGCTCGGTAACCGCATCACGGAGGATTACGCCGGCCGGGACGATTTGCTCCTGATGTGCGTACTCAAAGGCGCCTACATGTTCCTGGCCGACCTGACGCGAGCCGTGACCCGGCCGCATCACCTGGACTTCATGGCCGTCTCCAGCTACGGCGCCGACACCGTCACCAGCGGCGCCGTGCAGATCATCATGGACCTGAAGCAGGACATACGCAACCGCCACGTTCTCATCGTCGAGGACATCATCGACAGCGGCCACACGCTAAACTACATGCGCCGCTTGCTGCTCGCCCGGGAACCAGCCTCGCTCCGCATCTGCACGCTCCTCAACAAGCCAACCCGTCGCGAGGTGGAAGTGCCCGTCGACTACCTGGGCTTTGACATCCCCGACGAATTCGTCGTCGGTTACGGCCTGGACTTCGCCGAGGACTATCGCAACCTGCCCTACATCGCCATACTCCGGCCAGAGCTGTTTGCCCACCTCGGGGAGTGATCGGGGCGTCGCCTCATGACCGTCCCGCCTGAGTCCACACCCGGCCCTGCCGACGCTCGCCTCCGCCACGCACCGGTGCCCGATCGACTGGCGGTACTCCTGGCAGACCACGACGATCCGGTCTATCTGGTCGGCGGGGCCGTGCGAGATGCCTTGCTCGGCCGGACCGCCCACGATCTGGACTTCGCCGTCCGCGCGGGCGCCACGCGCCTGGCCTTCCGGGTCGCGGACGCCCTGGGGCTGCCGGCATTCGCCATGGACCGCGAGCGCGACGTCGCGCGGGTCGTCCTGCCGGACGGCGGCACCTACGACTTCGCCGCCTTTCGAGGACCATCGATAGACGCCGACTTGCGCGCCCGCGACTTCACCGTCAACGCAATGGCGCTGCCGGCAGCTATCGGAGCCCACCCCACCCTGATTGACCCGCTAGGGGGTCGGGCGGATCTGGCCGCTCGTCGGCTGCGCCTGGCCTATGCCGGTGCGCTGGTCGACGACCCGCTGCGGGCGCTGCGCGGCGTCCGCCTGGGGCACCAGCTCGGCCTCGTACCGGTTCCCGACACGGAGGCGGCTATGGCCGCCGCGGGCCCTTCCCTCGGGTCGGTGGCTCCGGAGCGGATCCGCGACGAACTGCTCCATCTCGCCGCCGCAGCCGACCCGGCGGGAGCCTTTCGGCGGCTGAGCGCGGCCGGCCTGCTGCGGCCCACGCTGCCTGAGCTGGCGGCCCTCGAGGGGGTCGCCCAGGATCCGCCCCACCACGAGCCGGTCCTGGCGCATACCTGGCGCATCTTGCACTGGCTGGAGGCGATCGAGCTAACGCTCTTGGGATCGGCAGCGCCGCCGGCGGACCGCTTTGCCGCCGAGATCGACGAAGTGGCCCAGGCACTCGCCGGCTTCGCCCCGTCTCTCGGTGCCCGCCTGGCGCAGCGCGTCGCCGGCGGACTTGATGGCCGGCAGCTCCTGCGCTGGGGCGCGCTGTGGCACGATGCCGGCAAGGCAGTGACGCGCACCGTCGAGCTCGACGGGCGGGTTCGCTTTCTCGGCCACGCGGAGGCCGGCGCACGCCTGGCCGGCGGCCGGCTCCGCCAGCTGCGCTTCGGCAACGAGGCGATCGGCCACCTTCGGGCCCTGGTCGCCGGCCATATGCGTCCTCTGTTCCTGGCCAACGAGCCGGCCGTCAGCCGGCGCGCCATCTTCCGTTTCTTCCGGGCCACCGAGCCCGCCGGACCGGACATCGCCTTACTCGCCCTCGCCGACCACCTGGCTACGTATGACGGTCCCGGCGACCATCCGTCTGCCGGACGGCCCGCCT
>JBFGLK010000314.1:0-4856 GCA_041576195.1 Promineifilaceae bacterium (SeqCode) | reverse complement strand
CTTAGCGAGACGCCCGCGATGACCAACGTCAACCCCAGCCTGGCCGGGCCGCCAGCATCGGCCCGGCGTCACGGCGCGTCCCGGGAAGGGCGCGAGTAGAGAGCCCATGACGAGCACCTTTTCCATTACGACGGCCAGCAACCAGATCCAGCTTGCCGGCACCCAACGCCGGGCGGGCGCCACCTACACCGTCACCAACGCGAGCGGCCAGGCCATCCGCGGCCGGGCCTCGCTGGCCACCGTCCCGCCGGCGGCCCCGCACCTGGCGTGGCTGGCGCTCGAGGGCGAGAGCGAGCGCCCCTTCCCCATCGCGGCCACCGAGCAGTTCCGGGTGGGCGTCGACGTGCCGGCAGGCGCCGCCCCGGGCAACTACACCTTCCGCCTGAACATGCTGGCCACGCACAACCCGGACGAGACCTTCACCGAGGGTCCGACCATCACCATCGCCGTGCCCGAGCCCACACCCCAGACGAAGAAGTTCCCCCTCTGGGTCATCCCGGTCGCCCTCATCGCCGTGGCGATCGTGGCCGTCGTCCTCGTCTTCTCCCTGCGGCCTCGCGCGGTCGTCGTGCCCGACGTGGTCGGATTGACCATCGACGACGCCCTGGACGAGCTGGAGGGGCTGGGCCTGCGACCGCGGCAGGGCGAGCGCGAGTTCAATAGCGCCGTCCCGGCCGAGCGCGTCTCCCGCACCGATCCCGAGGCCGGCGAGGAGGTGGAGCCGGAGGCGCGGATCTGGTACTTCGTGTCCAACGGGCCCGAGCCGGCGCCCACGGCAATACCCACGCCCAGCCCCACCGCGACCGCCCCGCCGACGGCCGCCCCCACCGCCACGGCGACGCCCATGTTGCCACTTCTGGGCAGCTACCCGCTCACCAGCAATGGGCGGGACGCCAGCGGCCTGGGCAACCACCTGGACCTGAACGCCATTTCCTTCGCCAGCGGCGCGGCGTATTGCGATGGCAGCTATGACGCCACCAACCCGGCGGGGTGCCGCCTGCGCACGCCCCTGCTGGATGGGTTCCAATGGGAGAGCTTCACCGTCACCGGCGAGTTCAACGCCGACGAATACGCCGATCGGCCGGTCATCGTCGGGGGCAACTCGAACCGCTGGCTGGCCCTGTACCTGAGCGGTGGGGGCGGCACGCGCCTGAAATACAACAACTCCAACTTCGCGGAGTGTGCCGGCACCTACTTCCCCGGCGTCTGGACGCGCTTCCGCCTCTCCTATGACGGGGCGGCGGCGCGGCTCTTCATCGACGGCACACTGGTGTGCACCGTCAACTTCGCCATTGACTCGAGCGGCAGCGACGCCAACTTCGGCCTCACCGACTACTCCAACGCCGGCGTCTTCAAGGGCCAGATCCGCGACCTGCGGATTTACAACACGAGCGCCGTGCCCTAAACTGAAGGTATCCGCCGTTGGCGACAAGCCAGGCAGGGCCAGGCCGCCCTGCTTCTGATCATTGGCGGCATCACCGGCCGGCGGCATGGCTTGTCTACGGAGAGCATGGGGCACCATGCCAAGGAGCGACGTGCTTATGGCCAGTGCATTTTCGATCACCGCCGCCTCGAACCAGATCCGGGTGGAGCCCAAGCAACCGGCGTCAAGCGTCACCTACACGGTGACGAACGCCCTGGGCCAGGAGCTCCGCGGGCGGGCCTCGCTGACCACGGTCCCGGAGGCGGCGGCGCATCTGGCGTGGCTATCGATCGAAGGCGAGAGCGAGCGCCCGATGGCCATCGGGGCCACCGAGCAGTTTCGGGTCGTCCTCAACGTGCCGGCAGACGCCGCCCCCGGCAACTACACCCTCCGCCTCAACATGGTGGCCACACACAACACGGACGAGACCTTCACCGAGGGCCCGACCATCACCCTGACTGTGCCCGAGCCGACGCCCGAGCCGCGGAAGTTCCCCCTTTGGGTCATCCCCGTGGCGCTCGTCGTCGTGGCCATTGTGGCCGTCGTTCTCGTCTTCGCCCTGCGGCCGCGGTCGGTCACCGTGCCCGACGTGGCCGGCATGGCCGTCGCGGAGGCCCTGGACGAGCTCGAGGCGCTGGGTCTGCGGCCGCGTCAGGGTGAGACCGAGTTCAGCGACGCGCCGGTCGACCGGGTCGCCCGTACCGATCCGGAAGCGGGCAGCGAGGTGGATCCGGAGGAGCGCATTACCGTCCTGATCTCCGCCGGCCCAGAGCCGACGCCCACGCCGACCGCCACGCCCCCTCCCACGGTCACGCCCACCGCCACGCCCGACCTGCCGGCCACGGCTACCGTCGTGGCGGCGCAGACGGCTACGGCCGAGGCGCAGGCGGCCATCGCCGCTACGGCCACCGCCGAGGCAGCGATCCAGGCGGCCATCGCCAAGTACCTGGGCACGTGGGAACGGGAGAGCGGCTCCGCCAACCACCTGACCGAGCTGAAGATCAGCCAGGACAACCGGGAGATCACGCTGAGCCTGGGCGGGTTTAGCTGGTACCTCAACGGCTCCGGCCTGATCGCCAGCTGCTTCATCATCCCAGGCAGCGGGACGACGAGCTGTGAATGGGGCAGCGGCGTCTTCACCTACGCCGGCGACCCGATGAACGTGTCGTTGGAAACCTTCCCGGGCATGATCCATAACCTGACCATCACCATGGCCCAGGACGGAACCCAGCTCTTCGTCAGCGACCAGGTCAGCTGGCAGGGCACGCGCTTCACGACGGACACGTACGTCATGGAACCGAAGCAGCGCACGTTCACGCTGAGCGAAGACATCATCTTCTTCGATGCCAGCAATATCAACCGCTTCATCGACGCCATCCCGCTGCCCACGGCCACGCCCTGAGATATGAACCTCAAGGTATTCATCGTCCTGCTAGTCTTGCTGGCCCTGCTGTTCATCGCCGGGCTGGGGCTGGGGTTGGGCCAGGAGGGCGGGCTGGGTGGCGCCGGCGACTTCGACGCCTGGCAGGCGCGGATGGAGCGCCTGGGCGACCTGATCCCGCGGGGGGAGGTGTCGCTCGACGACGTGCGGCGGGCGGATCCGGCGGGCTGTCTGTCGGGTGAGGCGATCCGGGTGCCGGCAGGCGGCGCCTGCGCCCTGACCCTGACGCCTGCCCGCGGCGGCCGCGACTGGACGCTGCGCCTGGCGGCCGGCCAGGGGGCAGAGCTGGCCCTGGTCCAGCCGGCCAACCGGGACGGCGAGCCAATCACGACGCGCCGGCGCCTGTCGGCAGGCGGGCAGGTGGAGCTCGACGTCTTCCGGCGCCAGTCGGAAGAGGACGTTGTCGTGCTTACGGTCGCCTGCCAGGCGACGGGAAGCGACTGCCGCCTCGTCGTGCCATAGGAGTCGCAGTCGTCGGAGGACTACGACTCCTTCGCGAGTCCTTCAGGTAATCGCTTTGACCGTCGCCGGGATGGCCCCGATCAGCAACACCAGCAGCCAGATGACGGCCAGGATGGCCACGACGATCGCCGCCACGGCGTCGGTGATGCTCACGAGGAAGGTGGGCACGAGGCCGTGGAGAAAGCTGACGATGACGTTGGCCAGCAGAGCGGTGAGGATGAGGAAGACCAGGGACTTCATGCGCAGGAAGCGCTGCTGGGCGATGATGAGCGAGGCGCCCAGGCCAAGCTTCAGCAGCATGAGCACGCCGAGGATGCCGGCAGCGGCGCCGCGGGGGAAGGCGGCGTAGATGGCGAAGTAGGCGATCGTGCCGAAGGGGATGGCCAGGAATAGGCCGACCATGATCAGGAGCTTGGCCAGCGCCACGAAGATCAGGCCGATCGCCGCCAGCAGCAACAGCAGGGCGAAGATCAACGTCACGCAACCCTGGATACGCCCCTGCACCGCGTCCGTGATCAGGAACGGAGCGGCCATCAGCAGCAGGCTGAAGAGCAGCGTGCCGTCGATCAGGGCCAGGTAGGGGATGGCCAACCCGGGCACGTCGTCTTTCAGGTCGTTGACTTCGTCGGGGTCGCAGTCGTCGGGATCGATGTCGTCGTCGTCCGGGAGCTGCCGGCAGACGTTGCCCACCACTGACCCGCTCACCGCCAGCCCGCCGCCCAGCTCCAGCCCCACGGCCAGGAAAGCCAGCACCAGCGCCAGGATGAAAAACGGCGTGCGCAGGGAGTCCATGGCGCTCAGTATAGCGCCAGCGCCCGGTCGGGGCGACCGCACCAATGCGGAACGCAGATTGGGGTTTCGGGATCGGGGACCGGAGACTCTCTCCCCTCATCCCCTCATCGCTTCACCCCCGCAGGGCGCAGCAGGCTGCACCCCTACACCCAACCCCCTCACCCCATTTGCCCCTCGCCGCCGACCGTGCTACCATACGCCCCCGATGATCTGGCAACCATCGGCACCACGGAGAACACATCTCCCGGGCTCAAAAGCCTTCATAGCCCCCCTTCTCCACCGATCCCCCAAGGATCGGTTTTTTGTGACTCCGCCTCTGGCGGAAGCACCCGAGACCCGTCGGATCCCACGATCATCCGGGTCTCTTTTTTTGCGCTCTCGAGCCGCCCTTGCCCGCCTATGACCACCGTGCGCCTACCCGGTCTTCTCGACGTCCACACCCATCTACGCGTCCCCGGCGGCGAGCACAAGGAAGACTTCGCCACCGGCACCGCCGCCGCGCTGGCCGGGGGCATCACCTTCATCCTGGGCATGCCTAACACCACCCCGCCGCTGTCCACCCCGGATGTCCTACACGAAGTCAGGCGCGCCGCGGCGGCGGCGATCCGCTGTGACGTCGGCCTCTTCGCCGGGGCCAGCCCGGAGGAAATCGGCGGGCTGGCCGCTTGCGCGCCCGAGGCCGCCGCCCTCAAGATCTACCTCAACGACACCTTCGGGCCACTCCGGGTGGAGGACGTG
>JBFGLK010000313.1:0-4875 GCA_041576195.1 Promineifilaceae bacterium (SeqCode) | reverse complement strand
GCACGATTCCCTGGGGCGAGGATCATCGCCAGTTCGAGCGGGGGACTTATGGCGCGGTCGACCTGGCTAACTACCTGCCCGCATGACGGTGCGGCCCGCCCGGACCGCCAGCCTCGCCTGCCGGGCGCCCGGGGTGGATGCCCGTCGCGGAGACAGAAGCCCTGGAGGCTTTGCGGCGACGTTCAGGGCGCGGCAGGCGACCCTGGACGATGCGACCTAGCGACCCTTGTGTCGGACGCCTAGCATACGATGTTTGAGACCTTCGCGCGCATCTTGATGCAGGAGGAAGCGGAGATCTTCCTCCGCTTTGAAATCGCCGTCGTCATCTTGTTGTCCATCGCGGCACTCGTGGCCATCCTGGCGAGGCGCCTGCGTCACATGCCGTACACCGTGGCGCTGGTGCTTGCCGGCCTGGCCCTGACCTTCTTCTCGCCCGATCTGCTCAGCCTGGGCGAAAACACGGGGGAGATCATCCTCCTGATACTCGTGCCGCCGCTCGTCTTCGAGGCGACGCTTCACATCAAGTGGCAGGCCCTCCGCCGGGACCTGGGACCGATCCTGTTGCTGGCCACGGCCGGCTCACTGCTCGGCGCGGTTATCGTCGCCGGCCTGATAACGTGGACGCTCGGCGTGCCGCTCGTGGCCGCGTTCACGTTCGGGTCCCTCATCGCCGCGACCGATCCTGTGGCCGTCATCTCCTTCTTTCGCTCGCTGGGGGTGAGCAGGCGTCTGGCCCTGCTGGTCGAGGGCGAAAGCCTGTTTAACGACGGTGTGGCCATCGTCCTCTTCACCGTTGCATTGGGCACCGCCGAGGCCGTCCACCTGGGGGTGGCGGATGCCTTTCGCCTCGACGCCGCGGTCGTCGATTTCGTCCGCGTCGCCTTTGGCGGCCTGTTCGTTGGTGTGGCGCTGGGATACCTGGTTTCCTACGTCATCCTGAAGAACGTCGACGACCATCTGGTGGAGACGGGCACCACGGTCGCTCTGGCCTTTGGCGCCTTTGTGGTGGCCGAGCAGTTTCATCTGAGCGGCATCCTGGCGGTCGTCGCTGCCGGCATCTTCGTCGGCAACGTGGGCAGCCAGAACACGTCGCCGACGACCAAACTCACCTTGGACAACTTCTGGGAGTTCCTGGCGTTCACGGCAAACTCGATCGTATTTCTCCTCATCGGTCTGCAGACGGAGATCGACGACCTAATTGCCGGCATCGACAGAATCGTCGTGGCGATCGCCGCGGTGCTCTTGAGCCGCGCGGTCGTCGTCTATGGCCTGACTGCTCTTCACGGCCGCCTGCAACCCGGGCGGGAAGTGCCCCGGCCCTTCCGGCACGTCATGTTCTGGGGAGGCCTACGCGGGGCTATCAGTCTGGCGCTGGCCTTTAAACTCACAGAGCAACCCGACATCTTCGGGCCGAGACTGACCGCCGACATCCTGGTGTTGACATTCGGCGTGGTGCTGTTCACTTTGCTCGCTCAGGCCACGACACTCACGCCTTTGCTCAGCCGGCTGGGATTGACGCAGCAACCGGCGCGCTACGAGACCATGCAACGTCAGCAGGCGTTGCTCCTGGCTCGCCAGGCCGGCAAGTCGGAGCTGGACCGGCTCTACGAGCAGGGCCTGCTCGCCGACGAGGTATGGCGGGCCATGTCGAGCGTGGCCGCTGCGGATATCAACGACACCAGCCGGCAACTCTTGCACCACCTGCACACCTACTCGGAGCTCAAACAGGAGATGGTGTTGGAGGCGCGGGCGGAAATGCTCAAGGCGGAGCGCACGGCAGTCGGCGAGGCCGCCCGCCGCGGCGTGGTCTCCGACGAGATCGCCGAGGAGCTGTTCCGCGAGATCGACAACCGCGCGGCGGCGCTGGCGCTCTTGCGGGAGCGGTTCGGCGGCGGGGCCTGAGGAAGGGCCATCACCCCGAGGATAAGGATGCAACATGCACGAAGTGGTTTGTGCTACCCGTGGCGGTCAGGGCAGTCGGGCCGTGAGGCAGCTCGCGCTGGAGCATGCCGGCAAGACCGGCCGTAGCGTGCTCTTCTTCTTTGCCCTGGACACCACGATCGTCCAGGAGTCGGAAGAGACGCTCCACGTGGCCGTGCGCGACGAGCTGGAGTGGCAAGGGCGGGTCCTGCTCGAAATCGCCCGCCGGCAGGCCGAGGAGGCCGGCGTCGGCGCCAAGATCGTCATCCGGGAGGGCCGCTTTCGCGACGAGCTCATCGACCTGCTCAAGGAAACGGAGGCCAGCGTCTGCCTGCTTGGTGCACCCCGGGGCACGACGGCGACGATATTTGGCGATGATGCCATCGAGCGGCTCGCGGCAGAGGTGCAGCGAGCCACTGGCGTGCCCGTCGAAATCGCCCGCCCGGAAGACCTGGCCGGCGAGGAGTAGCCCGCAGCCGGCCGGGGAAGGAGAAGGCAATTGACCGCGGAGCAACGAGATATCCCCCTGAACGCCCACCAGCAGGCCATGTTGCGCGGCGAGCTCGGCGTGGCCCGCCAGATGGCCATGCGGCTGGTCCTCGACCTTGCCGCGGCCTCCGGCGCGACGGCGCTGACGGCGATCACCTCCGCTCACCTGTCCGGGGTGTCGCCGCTAACCGGCGGGCTCGGCCTGCGCCAATTCCTGGCGCGCCTGACCGCGGATCTGGAGGCCCGGGTGGCCGTGCCGACCACGCTAAACGCCGCGGGTTGCGACGTCAGCCAGTTTGAGGCCATGCGCATCGCCGTGCCCGCCTTTCGTGAGCACAGCGAAGAAATCGTGGCGCACTACACGCGCCTGGGCGTCCGCCCGACGCAATCGTGCATCCCATATGAATGGGAAGGGGTTGTCGTCAGCGGCCCGGCTGCCTGGGCGGAGTCGAACGCTATTTGTTTCGGCAACTCCTACACAGGCCTGGCGACCAATCGAGAGTCCGGGCTCTCCGCGCTGGCCGCGGCGCTCACCGGTTACACGCCGCTGTATGGCCTCCTCCTGCCCGAGAACCGGCGCCCGAACTTGCTCGTCGACGTCCGCTGCGCGTTAAGCGACCCCACGGATGCTTCGATTCTGGGGGACTGGATTGGCAAGCAGCGGGCGTCCGGCTGGCAGATGCCATATGGCCCCATCCCGTTAATCCGGGGACTGCCTCCCGCGCTGGACCACGACCTGCGCAAGGCACTCAGCGCCGCGGCCGCCAACTATGGCTGCGCCCTTCTGTTCATCGAGGGGTACGGCGAGGCGCCAGAGCCGGGCGCGTTCCAGGCCGAGCTCCGCTTTACGCAGGCCGACCTGGACGCCCGCTATGCTGCCCTCGCCCCGCGAGACCCGATATCGCTCGTCGTCCTTGGTTGCCCGCAGGCGTCGGTGACCGAACTGGGAGCGATCGCCCGCCATCTGCGTGGCCGGCGGGCAACCGGCACGCCCGGCGGGGATCGCGTGCCCTTGTGGGTCTTTACCTCGTCGGCCAACCTGGCTATCGCCGAGCGCTTGGGCATCGCCGGCGCAATACGCGGGAGCGGCGCTCTGCT
Organism: Promineifilaceae bacterium (SeqCode); assembly: GCA_041576195.1. Taxonomy (GTDB): domain Bacteria; phylum Chloroflexota; class Anaerolineae; order Promineifilales; family Promineifilaceae; genus JAGVTM01. The sequence continues at coordinate 1,368 of JBFGLK010000313.1, read as the reverse complement.
TCTGGCCAACACCTGCCCGGAGGTGGTGCCCTACGACCCGAAGTGGGTGCGCCACATCCTCACCAACTCGATGAAGGCGGAACACTACATTCGTTCGGGACTCAACGGTATACCTACCTCCGTCATGCGAATCGAGGCCTGCGTGGATCTGGCTACGACGCCGCGCGAAGAGCCGCCCGGCGCGGGCCGCGCGGCGGGCCGCGCGGCGGTGCCCGCTGCGCGCAACGAGCCGCTCCGCCCCACCGTTGGCGATCGGCTAGAGGGATCGAGGGCGACGTTTCGGGGCGCCGGCCTGCCCTCGCAGGGCGACTTCTCGGTGGTGGGCGAGGCGTTTGTCACCGACGCCCCGATCACATTTCTCGGATTCGTAAACCGAGAGACCGGGGTGATCGAGGAGTCGGGGCATCCTGCGGATGGGCAGAGCCTCGCGGGCCGGATCGCTCTCTTTCCCCGGGGCACTGGATCGACCGTGGCACCCTACGTGTTGTTGGAGCTTTACTATCGGGGGCGCGCTCCACTGGCCATCGTCAACACTTCCATCGACCAGCAGGCCGCGCCTGCGTGCTCGCTGGAGGGCATTCCCTATGCCTATGGCTTTGACCGCGCCGTGCTCGAGGCATTTCGCTCTGGCGATCAAGTGGAATTGAGCCGCCGTGGCGACGAGGTCACACTGCGGAGGCTGTGAGCGTGGTGGGCACTCAGGCCCCGAGATCGGGTAGAGGACTGGCGATTACGGCCAGCCCGCCCGGGTCAATCACCTGAATCTGGCCACGCTCGAGGGAGACCAGCGCCTGACTCTCCAGGTCTTTCAGCAGGCGACTGACCACTTCCCGCACACTACCCAACTCGTCGGCGATCATCTGGTGGGTCACCTGGAGCACGGGGCCCTCCCGCAACAAGAAGTCCGCCAGGCGTTGATCCAGTCGGTGAAAGGCAACCGACTCGATCAGCGTCATCAGCCGGGTCATCCGCTGTGCGAAGAAGGAGAAAACGAAGCGACGAAAGCGCGGCTGGCCGGCGATGAGCTGATCGAACCACTCGTGGCTGATCAATACCCCGCTCAAATCCCCCTCGGCGACTCCGCTGGCCGGGTAGACCGCCCTGCCGAGCAGGCAGCTGACGGTCAGTATACAGCTGTCGCCAGGCTGGACACGGTACAAGACTAGCTCGCGGCCGCCGGCGGTAGGGCGGGTCACCCGCACGGCGCCGTCGAGCACCATCAGGTAGTGGGAGCAGGCATCCCTGACGTTGAAGAGAAGCTGCCCGGGCACCGCCTGGAGAGACAGGGCGTCACGGCGGAGGGCCGCCTGCAAGGTTGCCGGCAAATCGGCGACCACAGGATAGCAGGCATGCAGCATATCCACTTGT
>JBFGLK010000312.1:0-4884 GCA_041576195.1 Promineifilaceae bacterium (SeqCode) | reverse complement strand
GAAGCCGAGGAAGCCGGCCTGGCCTGGCGGGAACGGCAGCCAGCAGGCGTCGATCTCGATCGTGCGCGGGCCGGTGAGCAGCAGGCTCCAGATGTCGACGGCCCGCTGGAACGCCGCCTGGGCGTTGCCCGGCCAGTTGAGCGAGCCCACCGGGCAGTTGCCCGGATTGTAGTTCACCGTGAAGCCGATGCTCTGCACCCCGGGCCGGGTCAGGTGGGGCAGGTCCGCCGGGTCGGGTGCCGGCACGCGCGCGGGGTTGTAGATCGCGCTGCCGCGCAGGTCTGGCCAGGCTCTCTCGACGGCGTCCGGCGCCAGGGGCGCGGCCACGCCGTTCGCGGCCGATCCCGTCAGGGGCGTGGCCGTGGCGGACGGTCGGGCCGCTGCCGCGGCGGTCAGGGTGAACAAGAGGACCAGCAGGACGGCCCGCCGCGCCGGGGTGAGAAGGCGGTTCATGCGTTTTCTCCACATAGTGATTCCTCCTCTCACTGCAGGTTGATCAGGACAAGGACCAGGCCCTGCCCCTCGGCCAGGCCGGTCATCGCCTTGCCCAGGATGGCGCCCTGCGCGGTGGCCAGGTCGCCCGCCCGCACGGCGACGCCAGGCGTCGCGGACGTCGTGAGGAAGTCGCCGGGCTGGATCGCGCCGGCGTCGGCGTCGACGCGGACGTAGACGCGACCGGTGATCGCTACCGGAAGGGCGCCGTCGGCCAGCGTGCCTTCCTGGCCCAGGACCAGGCCGGCCTGCACGCCGCCCGCGCCGCTGATCACGCCGACGACCTTGCGGTCACCCGCCTCGTGGCTGAGCATGAGGCGACCGGGCCGCTCGGGATCGATGGACACGACCATGCCGGGCGCCGGCCGCGCGCCGGCCACGCCGCGCACGTCGAAGCGCTCCGCCAGGTCGGCGCCGTTGATCTGGAGCACGTCGACTGAGGTCGTGCCGCCGTCGTCGACGTTGAAGATGACGTCCCCGGCGGCGTTCTGCACCTGGAAGTCGCTGTCTTCGCCACTGTTGTCGACGTCCAGGCGGACGACCACGGCGTCGTTGCTGTCCAGCCAGATGTCGCTGCCGGGAAAGGACGGGTCGGAGACGATGCGCCCGTCGTCATCGCTGTTCCCGCTGCCGTTGCCGCCGAGGATCAGGTCGGCCGCCGTCCCCGAGCCGCCGCGGGCGTAGACCCCGACGTTGTTGCTGCTGAAGTAGCCGCCGTGATCGTTGGCCCCGGTTACCTGGACGCCGTCATCGCCGGGGTTGACGATGCGCACGCCGTCCTGCCCCGGACTGTTGACCTCCAGGCCATCGCCGCCGGCGCTGTTGGTGCGCAGACCATCAGAGCCAGAATCGACGACGTAGACGCCGGCCGTGCCGGCCGCGTTGATCTGTAGGCCGTTGTCGTTGGCGTTGTCGATTTGGATGCCGCTGCCGGTAGCGGTCTGGATCCGCAGGCCGTGGCCGCCGGCGTTGTCCACGCGCAGGGCGTCGCTGCCGGCATTGCTCACGTGCACGCCGTAGGCGCCGGGATTGAGCACATGCACGCCGTCGTCGTTCGGGCTGTCGACGAAGACGCCGTCGGCGCTGGCCGAGGCCACGTTGACGCCGTTGCCGCCGTTGGCCGCGAGCACGAAGATGCCATGCGTGCCGGCCGTGCCGATGGAGATGCCGGCCGCCCCGGCGTTGTCCACGCGCACGCCGTGGCCGGTCGCGTCGTCGACCTGAAGGCCGTTGCCGCCGGCGTCCTGGACCCGCAGGCCGTTGCCGCCCGCGTCGGTGAGGATCAGGCCCTCGTCGCCGGCGCTGCCGATGGCGATGCCATGTTCGAGCGATGAGCCGATGGTGAGACCGTTGCCGCCGACGGTGCCGGCGAAGAAGCCATCATCGGTCGCCTGGACCACGGCGAAGCCGTCGACGGCCGTGTTGACCCGCACGCCGGCGGCCTGGGCGTTGCCGACTTCCAGGCCGTTGTTGCTGGAGCTGGGGGTGCAGCCCGTGGTCAGGCCTGTGCTGCAGACGAACAGGCCGTCGCCGTTCGCCTCCTCGATCTGGACGCCGCTGTTGGCCGACTCGAGGACCCAGAGGCCGTGGTTGCCGGCATCCTGGACGAGCAGGCCGCTCTGCCCTGCCGAGCTGACTTGCAGGCCGTTGCCGATCTCGCTGTCGACCAGCAGGCCGTGCCCGACGGCGTCGACGATCGCCCCGATGCCTATCGCGGACACCGCCAGACCGGGCCCGGCAAACTCGGGGCTGGTGTTGGTGTTTTCGACGTTCAGGATGGCGGTCCCCAGGCTCCCGCTGATGACGGCCCCGGGGCGGAGGCTAAAGGCGTAGGGCGCCGGTGAGAGGCGCTGGCGCGGGCCCAGGGGGAAGGGGCCGCCGCCGCAGTCGACGGTCACCGCCAGCCAGCGGGCGTTGCCGTCAAACGGATAGTTGCCAAATGGAGCCGCGCCGTCGTTTACCAGCACCGTAAACCGTCCCTGGTCGACCGTGACGCCGGGGTGGATGTCGGCGCCGCCGATCTGGTTGCCGCCCAGGGCGGCGTCCCAGAGGGAAAAGGTGAGGGTGCAGGCCCCGTCGACCGGGGCGCCGGCGTCCGTCAGGTAGCCCTGGTAGGTGAAACCGGTGCCGACGATGGCCTCGGGCGCCGGGGCGATGATCCGTTCGGGCTCCTGGGCCCGAGCGCCGCCGCTCCCGAAGAGGGCCAGCAGCCCGACGAGGGCCGCGGCCAGGCTGAAGAGTGATAAACGTTGCCAGACAAGCCGTCGATTCATGGGGTATTCCTCCGTGAAGGATCGTCCGGGGGTGGCTTTCCCCCGGGGATCTGGTTCTGGTCCAGGAGCGCCTCGATGAAGCGGAAGAGGGCGGCAGGGCTGGCGAAAAAGCGTCGCTTGCCGCTATGGGGGTCTTCCAGCATGGCGTACCACGGAGCCGCTGTGCCGGTCTCCGGCTGCCACAGTCGGACCAGAAACGAGTGTGTGTGTTGGCGCTCGGCAGACATCCTGGGAGCATTGTCCTTGGGACTGTCAGGAAACTATCAGGAGCATCCTTGTGGGGAGAGGGATTCGCCTGAATCGTCTCGGCCGTGGCCTGCCCTTGACAGCCCTCGACCCCCCCGCCCATAATCGACCCATGCCGGCACCGCTGCACCTGAAGCTGTTGGGTCCCTTTTACGTCGAGCGCCTGGACCAGCCCGTCACCGCCTTCGAATCGGAGAAGGCGCGGGGATTGCTGGCCTATCTGGCGCTCACGGCCGCCTACCCGGCGCCGCGCGAAAGCCTCGTCGCCATGTTCTGGCCGGACCTGGCGCCGCGGCCGGGGCGCCATAACCTGAGCCAGGCGCTCTCGTCCCTGCGTCGCACGCTGGCGGAGGACGCGGCCAACCCCTTCTTCCTGGCCGATCGGCAGACGATCCAGTTCAACGAGGCGGCCGGCGTCGCGGTCGACGTGCTGGCGTTCGAGGCGCTGCTCGAGGCCTGCCGGCAGTGCGCCCACGCGCGCCCCGCGCTTTGCCCGGCATGCGCTGACCGGCGCCGGGAGGCTGTCGCCCTCTATCGCGGGGACTTCCTGGCCGGCCTGGGCGTCGAGGGCGCCGGCGACTTCGACGACTGGGTGGCGCTGCGGCGCGAGCGTCTGCACCGCCTGGCGCTCGGCGCCCTGGAGTGGCTGGCGGACTACCATGAGGCGCGGGGCGAGCTGGGGGAGGCCGAAGGGTACGCCCGGCGCCAGGTGGGGCTGGAGCCCTGGCGCGAGGAGGCCCACCGGGGGCTGATGCGCCTGCTGGCCCACGGCGGCCAGCGCAGTGCCGCCCTGGCGCAATACGAGGCCTGCCGGCAAATCCTGGCTGCCGAGCTGGGCGTGTTGCCGGCGGTCGAGACCACCCGTCTCCACGAGCGCATCCTGGCGGCGGAGCAGGATCGGGTTCGCCGCCTGCCGCCCCAGCCCACCCCGTTCGTCGGGCGTCGCGCCGAGCTCGCCGCCGCGGCCGGCCTGCTGGCGGCCGGCGACTGTCGTCTCCTGACCGTCGTCGGCCCCGGCGGCGCGGGAAAGAGCCGGCTGGCCATCGCCCTGGCCGAGCAACTGGACCTGAGATTCCTCGACGGGGTCTGCTTTGTGCCGCTGGCCGGTCTGGCGCAAGCCGACGAGTTGGCGCCGGCGATGGCGGCGGCCCTCGGCTTGACGTTTGGGCAGGGCGAGCCCACGGCCGTGGTGCGCTCCTTCCTGCGCCAGAAAGAGCTGCTACTCATCCTGGACAACGCCGAGCACCTGCCTGAGGCCGCGGATTGGCTGGGTCATCTGCTCGGGGAAGCGCCAGAGCTCAAGCTGCTGGTCACCTCACGCGAGCGGCTGAATCTACGCTGGGAGCAGGTGTTCACTTTGGGCGGCCTGGCCTGCCCTTCGCCGGACCCGTCGGCGGACGAGCCTCTTTCCGAGGCCGAGACGCTCTTCCAGAGTGCGGCACGGCGGTCGGAGACGGGCTTCCAGCTGGATGCGGACGGCCGGCGGGCGGTGGCGGCGTTGTGTCGTCTGGTCGACGGCTTGCCGCTGGCTCTGGAGCTGGCCGGAGCTTTGGTGCGCCAGCGGAGCCCGGCGGAGATCGCGGCCAGTGTCGCGCGCAGTGCCGGCACGCTGTCGGCGCCGTGGCGGGACGTGCCGGCTCGCCATCGCAGCGTCTGGGCTACTCTGGACTACTCCGTCTCCTTGCTGGAGGAGCCGGCCCGGGACCACCTGATCGCCCTGGGCGTCTTCCGCGGCAGCTTCAGCGCGGCGATGGCCCGTGAGATCGCCGGCCCGGACCCGGCGCGCCTGGACGAGCTGGCCGACAAGTCGCTCTTGCGTCGGGAAGGGCGGGGGCGCTACGGGTTGCACGAGCTGGTGCGCCAGTACGCGGCG
>JBFGLK010000311.1:0-4885 GCA_041576195.1 Promineifilaceae bacterium (SeqCode) | reverse complement strand
GGCCGAAGTGGCCCTCGGCGAACTGGGCGACAATGCGTGGCTGCTGTGTCTCCCGAGCCAGCTCCGCCAGGTTCTCGACGCCAATGCCCCCGTCCTCACGTCCGCTGATGACGATATCGCTCAGGAAGCCATAGCACAGAGTCCAGCCGACCGTCTGGCCATCCAGCCACGGTTTGCAGTGAAATGGCACAGGATGGGGCGGCTCAGCCGCTGCAAGGGCGCGTTGGCGGTCTGTTATCCGGGCTCGCGAACGCGCCAGCTCGGGTAAGTAGGGAACGGAGCGATGGTACTTCAGCATGGACCACCTGTTGCTGGTCGTCGAATGGGAGGCTGCCTTTCAAGCCATGACTGACTCGTCGCCCTGCGAGTTACCGGCCGGATAGGAGCTGCTCCAGTCCCTGGCGGAAAGCGTCATAGGGATAGGCACCGGCGATGAGATTGCCATTCAGGAAGAAAGCCGGCGTGCCGGTAACTCCAAAGCCGATCCCCTCGGACAGGTTCTCTGCCACCAAGCCATCGTAACGACCGCTATCCAGACAGCTACGGAAGGCGACCTCATCCAGTTCCAGCTCGGCGGCGTACTGGGTGAAGGCGTCCGCCGCCTGGCTATTGCCCCACTGACCCTGGGTGGCGAAGAGCCTATCCGCCATCGCGAGGTAGGCATCCTGTTCGTCCGCGCACCAGGCCGCGGCGCCGGCGAGGGCTGCCTGCGGGTGAATGCTGTTCAGCGGGAAGTCCTTGATCACGTAATAGACCAGGCCCTGGTCCACGAAGTTGGCCACAATCTGCGTGAACGTCTCGTCGTGGTAGCGCTTGCAGAATGGGCACTGGTAGTCCGTGTACTCCACCATGACGACAGGCGCGTTGGGGTCGCCGAACGCGTACCCCCCCGCCACGGGCACATCGACGGGGCCGGCCGGCGCGGTGGGCTCCGCTGGTTGGCTGGGCGCGTAAGCTTCGGCCAGCCTGCCTTCCTCGGCCAGGCCAACCGCGAACTCGAAGTGCTCGAAGGGGCGGGCGCCGTTCAGCGGGTAGCCGTCGACGAAGAAGAACGGCGTGCCGCCGACGCCAAGCCGCGCGGCCTCCTGGAGGTTGGCCTGGACGGCACTGTCGAACTGGCGATTGTCAAGGCAGCCCGCGAATGCGCCGCGGTCGAGCCCAAGATCGCTGGCAAGGTCGACCATCGCCGCTTCGGCGACCGCGTCTACTTGACCGGCCCAGGCGTCCTGCTCAGCGAAGAGGGCGTCGTGCATCTCCCAGTAGGCCCCCTGGTCGCCGGCGCAGCGGGCAGCGTTGTGGGCCAGTCGCGCCTGCGGGTGGATGCTTTCCAGCGGCAGATCTTTGATGACGTAGTAGACACGACCGGTGGCAATGAGACTCTCCACAATCCGCGGCATCGTTTCCACGGCATGCCGCAAGCAGTAGGGACACTGGTAGTCGGTGAACTCCACGATGGTTACCGGCGCCTCCGGATCGCCCAGGGCGGCGGCGAACTCCGGCTGGAGGCTGGCTGGCGTCGGCGCGGCTTGAGGGGCCGCCGGCGCTGGCTGCTGGGCGACCTCGATGCTATCCCCGTTGGCGACTACGGCTATCGCCGACTGAAAGCTAGCCAGAGGTTGCGCGCCCACCAAGGCCTGATCGTTCAGGAAGAAGGTGGGCGTGCTGCTGACGGCGCGGCGAGTGCCTTCGTCCATGTCCGCCTGCACGGCGTCGTCATAGCGCCCTTCGGCCACGCAGGCGTCGAAGGCGGCCACGTCGAGGCCGATCTCCGTCGCGTAGCCGGAAAAGACCGGCGCGTAGCCAGCGTTTGACCAGTCGGCCAACCCGGCGAAGAGCAGGTCGTGCATAGCCCAATAGGCGCCGGCGCCATACTCGCCGGCACAGCGGGCAGCGTTGGCTGCCGGCACGGCCTGCGGGTGAATCGTCAGCGGGAAGTCGCGAAAGATTAGGACCACCTCGCCGGCCCGGACCTGTTCACCCAGCAGCGATGGCAATGTCTCCGCGTAGAACCGGGCGCAGAACGGGCACTGGTAGTCCGAGAATTCCTCCATGACGACCGGCGCCCCTGGATCGCCAATGAACGGGTAGCCGTCGACTGTGTAACCCACCTGAAGGCCGGCCTCGTTGACGTCGAGCGACCCGGGCAGGACGGCGAGGGTCTGCTCCGTCGCCGACGCCGACTCGCCGCCGCCAGCGCGCCCCGAATCCAAGCCCTCGTCTGGCTCCTGGGTCGGATCCACTACCGTCGCTACCGGGTCGTTGCTGTCCGGCGGGAGGCTGGGCGGTGCCACGGGGCCACAGGCGGCGCTCAACCACGCTACAGCCAGCAAGGCGATCGATAACAACGGGGTTCTCTCCATGGGGGTGCTCCAACGTGTTGGTCTGGCAGACCACAGTGGTCTCCGAACCGGGATTATGTCACAGGGTGGGTCTGCGGGGCAAACGAGGCCCGGGCCCGCTCCCCTGGCCCTCATGTTCGCCTCGCTCTGGATGTGCCTGACCCATTCGCCCCGGGCAGGGCGATGTGCTAGACTCCCTGGATCGATCGATGTGGAGACAGAATACCTCAGGACTCATTGTCACTTGTCGTCCACGGGTCATGCTCGTGTGGGCGTGCCTGCTGCTGTGGCTGGCCTTACCCTCGATCTTGAGCGCGCAGGCCGGCAACGGCATCAGCGCCCCGGCGCCGGACGCAGTGATCGCGGGCGTCGTGCTTGTGGAAGGCACGGCGCAAGACGCGTCCTTTCTGCGCTACGAACTGGCCTTTCGCCCGGTGGGCCGGGCCGACTGGATCGTGTTTGCCGAGGGTAGCCAGCCTGTGCTTGCCGGCACCCTGGCCGTGTGGGACACGACCGTAGGACGCCAGGCGGGCGCGCCGGTGTTTCCCGACGGCAGCTACCAGCTGCGCCTGCGGGTCGTGCGCACCGACTACAACTACGACGAGCACTTCGTCCGCGATGTCGTCGTGGCAAACGACAGCGCCACGCCGACGCCGGAGACCACGCCCCTGGCGCTGGCGACGGCCGGCGCCCCCAGTCCGACGCTACCTCCAGACGCCGCCACGCTTGGCGGCCCGGCACGGGTCCTGCCCAGCCTGACGCCATTTCCCACGCCGACGCGTGAGTCTCCATCCAATGTGGCCGCGATCAGCGCACAGCGGCCGGCCGGCCGTGGCGAGCCATCGGGGGTGCTCGCGCAGCTGACGAGCATCGACTTTGGGCGGTTTGGGCGCGCGTTCTGGTACGGCGTGCGCCTGACCGGTGTATTCTTCGCTGCCCTGGCCCTTTACATGGGACTGCGCTGGCTCCTTCGGCTGGGGTGGCGCCGGCTGCAGGCGCGAGGTCGGCGGGCCGCGCTGGGAGGACGGCGGCATGATTGAGCCGAAACCAGAGACATCCGCACGGCCGACCGCCGGCGTGACGCCGGCGCGCGCACTCGTCGTCGGTCTCGGCAATCCGGGGCGTGCGTATGCTGGCAACCGGCACAACGTCGGCTTCATGACCGTCGTCGCCCTGGCGAGCGCACACGGCATCTCCCTGACGCGCTCGCGGGCGTCCACCATCTATGGGGACGGCCAGATCGTGGGCGTGCCGGTCATCCTGGCCAAGCCGCAGACCTACATGAACCTCAGTGGCCAGGCGGTCGCCGCGCTCATTCGATTCTTTCGCGTGCCCCTCGACCGACTTCTCGTCATCTACGACGAGCTTGACTTGCCATTCGGCACGCTAAGATTGCGCCAGCACGGTGGTGCCGGCGGTCACAACGGCATGCGCTCGATCATCCAGCACCTGGGCAATGACTTTCCGCGGCTGCGACTGGGTATCGGCCGTCCGCCGGGCCGCCTCCCTCCGGCCGCCTACGTCCTTCAGGATTTCAGCCGTGAGGAGCGGGAGGCGCTTGACGTCGTGTTAGCGGAAGCGGCGCGCGCCGTGGAGTCGTTCCTGTCGGTTGGCATTGAGCTGGCTATGACCCGCCACAACGGCCTCGTGCTGCCTGACGAAGATCTGTCCGGGCCGGTCTAGCCGGACGGCCCGATCGATGACCACCATGAATCTATTCGGACTGCTGCCTCTCTTCGCAGCGTTGCCTGCCTACCGGCAACTGCTCGAACAGATCGTTTCGGGCGAAGCGCCCGGTCCATTGCATTTGCCGCGCAACGCATGGCCGCCATTGCTGGCCCGGCTCTACGCCGATTTGGGTCGACCGCTTCTCCTGGTGACCAGTCGCGTCGATGCTGTGCCTGTCTGGCAGCAAGACCTGGCTGCCTGGTTGCCTCCCGGAGTGGAGGCAACGCGCTTTCTCGAGCCAACGCCGCTGCCCTATGAGCGCGGTCCCTGGAGCGAAGGCTCCCGGCAAGGGCGGATTCAGGTGCTATCACGCCTGACGGCGCCCACGTTGCCTTTTGGCGAGCCGGATGCCACCGCACCGCTTATCATCACGTCGGTGCGCGCTTTGATGCAGAAGACTTTGCCACGTCAGCGTTTCGTCTCAGGCATTCGGCAGCTGCGTACGGGCCAGATCATCGATATGGACCGCCTACTGAGACACTGGGTGCACGTGGGCTATGACCCCGTAGCGGTGGTGGAGGCGCCCGGCCAGTTCAGTCAACGGGGCGGCATCCTGGATATCTATCCACTGGATGCGCCGTGGCCGACGCGAATCGAGCTCTTCGGCGATGAGATCGAGTCGTTGCGTGCGTTCGACCCGGCGACGCAGCGCTCTGTAGACGGAGGCACGGCGCTGCTGGAGCGGATCGTCGTCCCACCGGCGCGGGAGGCGATGCCTGGCGAGCTTCGCGACCTCGGGCAGGTGCTGGCGGAGGAAGCCCCGCCGCGAGATGACGACTTGCCCTCCTGGCAGGATGACGTGCCGGCACTGGCTGCCG
>JBFGLK010000310.1:0-4890 GCA_041576195.1 Promineifilaceae bacterium (SeqCode) | reverse complement strand
CCGCGTCGGCCGTGGCCGCCACGGCGAAACCGACGAAGGCGCCGAGGAACATGGTGCCCTCGATGCCCAGGTTCAGCACGCCGGCGCGCTCGGTGTAGACCTCCCCGATCGTGGCGAAGAGCAGTGGCGTGGCCACGCGCAGCGTCGCCGCGAGCAAGCCGATCAGGAACGCCGCCAGAACCTCCACGGCTAGCCTTCCTTCCCGCGGCGGCGGATGCGATAACCCTGCAGGAGCAGCATGCCCAGGGTAGTCAGGAGCAAGGTGGCCTGGATAACGTCGCCCAGGTAGGCGGGCACGCCCAGCGCCCGGCTGACCGTCTGCGCCCCGGTGTCGATCAGGCCGATGAACAGGGCCGCCAGGGCCACGCCCCAGGCGTTGAGCGTGCCCAGCGTGGCCACGATGATGCCCGTGTAGCCGTAGCCGGGGGAGATGGCGTCAATCAGGTGGAAGTGAATGCCGGCCACCTCGTTGACGCCCGCCAGGCCGGCGATGCCGCCGCTGACCAGGGCCGAGATCAGGATCGTGCGCTCGACGGGAATGCCGGCAAAGCGGGCCGCCTCGCTGCCCATACCGACCGCCCGCATGCGCAGGCCGAACGCCGTGCGCGTGAGGACAAACCAGACGATCACGATGATCACGCAGGCCATGATGAAGCCCAGGTGCAGCCGAGAACGAGGAATAAGCCGGGGAAAGATGGCGCTGGGCGCGATCTCGGGCGACTGCGGCCATTGGGAGATGGGGTCGCGCCAGGGCCCGTTGAGCAGCGCGCTGACGCCGAACACGGCCACCGAGTTGAGCAGCAATGTGGTCACCACCTCGTCGATGGCCAGCTTGACCTTCATGAGCGCCGGGAGCAGGGCCCACAACATGCCGGCAGCGAAGCCGCCCAGGATCATCAGGGGCAGGGCGATCCAGGCCGAGACGCCGTGCATCTGCAGCCCGATCGCCGTGGCCGCCGTCGCCCCGGCGTAGAGCTGCCCCTCCGCGCCGATGTTCCAGTAGCCGGCGCTGAAGGCGAAGGCCACCGCCGCCCCAGTCAGCAGCAGCGGCGTGGCCTTGACCAGCACCTCGATCGCGCTCACGCGGCCGGACAGCGGATCGATGAGGAAGTAGTAGTAGGCCTGCAACGGATCGGCGTCGACCAGCAGGACCAGCACGGCGGTCAGCGCAAACGTGGCCAGAATGGCCAGCAGTGGCAGGAACGGGCGCATCCAGACGGGCGCAGGCACGCGCTCGAGCCTAAGCCCCATCGCGGCCCCCGCGCACGCCGGACATCAGCAGGCCCAGCTTTTCGTCGTCGGCCGCGCTGGCGGCCATGACGCCCACGATCTCGCCCTCGTAAATCACCGCGATCCGGTCGGAGAGTGCCAGGATCTCGTCCAGATCCTCGGAAATAAGCAGAATCGCGGCCCCCCTCGCCCGCTGCTCCAGGAGTTTCTGGCGCACATACTCCGTGGCCCCGACATCCAGCCCACGCGTCGGCTGGGCCACGACGATGGCGGCGGGGTTGCGCTCCAGCACCCGTGCCAGGATGACTTTCTGCATGTTGCCCCCGGAGAGCGTGCGGATCCGATCCTGTGGCGAAGCCTTGATCTGGTACTCGGTGATCAGCTTCTGCGCGTGGCGCCAGATGGCGCGGCGGTTGAGCAGGCCGCGAGGGGCGAACTCGTCCAGGTGCTCCAGGGCCATGTTCTGGGCCACGGTCATCTCTGCCACGACGCTCTGGTGGCGGTCTTCCGGGATGCGGCCGATGCCGGCAGCCATCATCCCCGCCGGTCCGGCGTGGGTCACATCGCGCACGCCCAGCATGATCTGGCCGGCGCCGGGTGCCCGCGTGCCGGCCAATACCTCGGCCAGCTCCACCTGCCCGTTGCCCGACACCCCCGCCAGCCCGACGATCTCGCCGGCGCGGACGTCCAGGGTGATCCCCTTGAGGACGGGCAGGCGTTTGTCGTCAGTGGCACTCACCCCGACCAGTCTCAGGGTCGGCGGGGCGGCATCCAGGTCGCTCTCCACCTCATCGCTCTTCCTCACGCCGAACGTCTCCCGCCCGACCATCAGGCGCGCCAGGTCAGCCTGGGTCGACCGTGCGGTCTCGACGGTGCCCACGGTCCGCCCCCCACGCAAGACGGTGACCTGATCGGTGATGTCCATCACCTCGTTCAGCTTGTGGCTGATGAAGATGACGGACACGCCTTCGGCCTGGAGGCGGCGGAGGCCCGCGAAGAGCTGGTCGACCTCCTGCGGCACGAGCACCGCCGTGGGCTCATCCAAGATCAGGACGTTGGCCTGGCGATAGAGCGCCTTGAGGATCTCGACCCGCTGTCGCTGCCCGACTGAGAGCTCGCCGACGATCGCCCGCGGCTGAACCTCAATGCCAAAGCGGTCGGCGGCCTCGGCCACCTGCCGGTGGGCGTGGTCCAGGGAGAGGCGAAAGCGCGTGGAGGAACCGAGGATGACGTTTTCGGTCACAGTGAGCGGCGGCACCAGCGCGAAGTGCTGGGTGACCATGCCGATGCCCAGGGAGATGGCGTCCCGGGGCGAGCGGATCTGGCGGACGTCGTCGGCCACCAGGATCTCGCCCTCGTCGGCGTGGTAGAGGCCGTAGAGGATGCGCATCAGGGTGGTTTTGCCGGCACCGTTCTCCCCCAACAGCCCGTGGATCTGGCCGCGCCGTAGGGTGAAGCTGACCCCGTCGTTGGCGACGAGTGAGCCGAACCGCTTGGTGATGTGCCGCATCTCGACGGCGGGGTGCGCTGCCAGATCCGTCATCGTCATCGATGCCTCGTGTATCTCCCTCCAGATTCACCCCCGAGCGACGGGCCGATGGGCCGTCTCTCCGGGTGGGCCGTGTAGAGACGCCCCACCGGGCCGTCTCTACACGGCTTGTAACCCTTACCTGCCCGACGACGCCGGCGGTTGCGCCTCGTCGATGTCCACGCGGAAGAGGCCGCTGATGATCTCCTGCTCCTTCGCCTGCACCTGCTGGACCAGGTCGGCCGGGATGCCGCCGACGACGCCCTCGTTGATGGGCGCCAGGCTGGCGCCGCCCTTGGCCACCATGCTGAAATCCTTCAGATCCTGGGACGTGTAGGTGCCGCCGCTCACCTGGTTGATGATGTAGTCCACCGTCGGGTTCATGTTCCACACCGGGCCGCTGACCACGTACTCGGGGGCGAGGGACGACTGGTCGGACATGTTGCCGAAGGCGTACAGGCCGTTCTCCGCCGCCGCCTCGATCACGCCAAAGCGTTCCGCGAAGAGCACGTCGGCGCCGGCGTCGACCTGGGCCAGGGCCGCCTCTTTGGCCGCCGCCGGGTCGAACCAGCTGTTGATGAACGACGTCTTGACATCCACGTCCGGGTTCACGGATTCCGCTCCGGCGATGAAGGCGTTGACGATGCGGTTGACCTCGGGCACCGGCAGGCCGCCGACGACGCCGATGACGTTGCTCTCGGTCAGGCCGCCGGCCAGCATGCCGCAGAGATAGGCCGGCTCGTGAATCCAGTTGTCAAAGACGGAGAAGTTCGGCTCGGCCGGCCCGCCGCCGGAGCCAAAGACGAAGGCGATCTCCGGGTAGTCGGCGGCCACGCGGCGCACCGCTTCCTCGTTGCCGAAGGCGTCGCCGAAGATGATGTCCGGCCCCGTCTCCTCGGCCACTTCGCGCAGGATGCGCTCCATGTCGCCGGCGTAGCCGATATCGTCGCTGTAGGTGTATGTGATGCGGCCGTCAGCCTGGGCGGCGTTGAGCGCGCTATGGATGACGCCGTCCCACGGCTCCTCGATGGCCGTGGCGTAGGCGCCGAAGACGACCAGGGGGCCCGCCGGGGCTGCGGCCTCCTGCGCCGGCACGGGCACCTCCACGGTGACGACGATCGTCTCGGGCGTGGCCGGGGCGCCGCCGCCGGCGCAGGCCGCCAGCAAGGCCGCCAGCCAGACCAATCCGACCAGGAACAGGGCACTTCTCTTCATAGGATGCCTACCTCCATAGGGCGTCGAATAAGAGTCACCACCGATCATCAGGGCGCACGGAGCGCGCGCCGGCTGTGTTTCTATGAGACAGGGCGGGTCCAGAGGGGGTTGCCCAACGTCGCCGTATGTCGCTTTGTGGGTCTATCGTGCGCGTTTCGTCAGAAAATGAGAGTGGGTGTGTTGCGGACCGGAACTGGCCCGCATTATAGCAGGATGTCGGTCCGCTTCAAGCGCGGCGGCGACCGCCACGACCGGCGCATCGCGCTCGAGCGCCCCGCGGACTGGTGGGTCGACGTCTGGGCGTTCGAGGCGCGGCGGACCGCGGGGAGCCTCGAGGCCGTGCGGAAGGCCATCGCCCTCTACCAGGGCGACCTGGCCCCCGAGATCCACGACGATTGGATCCTGCCCCGGCGCGTCTTCCGGCGCGAGGCCTATCTGGCCGATCTGTTGCGGCTGGGTGATACCGCGGCGCGGGAGTGCCAGTTCGAGCGTGACCTTGATTTGTACAGCCGGTACGCGGCCGGCGATCCGCTGCGGGAAGACGGCCAGCGGGGCCTGATGCGCGCGTTGGCGGCCCTGGGTCGCCTGGACGAGGCGTGGCCGGCGGCCGAGACGGCCGCGCTGGCGCGCCCTGCCTCGATCTGGCGCCCCTGACACCTGGCCGCCTTCGCTTCGGTCACCACGCCCGCGGCGTGATCCGCCAGAGCGCTGGGACCTTCGCGCCCTCCGCTGCCACTGCTGCGGCCCTGGACGCCGCACGCAGCGGCTGCTCATGGACCCATTAGCAGCGGCAGATAGATCGCGTCGGCCGCGCGGCCCCTGGCGGCAATGCCCACGGCCGCGCCACGACCGGCGGTCGTCGTGACGACCGGGATGCCGGCATCCAGCCCCGCCGGGACCGCGGCCTCGAGCGTGTG
>JBFGLK010000309.1:0-4902 GCA_041576195.1 Promineifilaceae bacterium (SeqCode) | reverse complement strand
GGCACGCTTCGCACTATCGAGCTTTCCTTCAGCCATGATTTCCTCCCGCATCTCCCAGCGGTTGCCGCAGCGTGTGCCGCAAATAGGCCTCCATGAATCCATCCAAACGGCCGTCCAATACGGCCTGCGTGTTGCCAGTCTCGTGGCTCGTGCGGTGATCCTTCACCATCTTGTAGGGATGCAGAACGTAGGAACGGATCTGATTGCCCCAGCCAGCGTCGACGTCTTCGCCCTTTAACTCGGCGATCTCGGCCTCTTGCTCCTGCTGTGCCAGGTCGAAGAGTTGGACCTTCAGGATCTTCATCGCCGTCTCCAGGTTCTGAGTGAGTGACCGCTGGTTCTGGCATGAGACCACGATGCCGGTCGGCTCGTGCGTGATGCGCACCGCCGTCTCATTTTTCTGCACGTGCTGCCCGCCGGCGCCGCTGGCCCGAAAGCGGTCGATGCGCAGATCGCTCTCATCGATCTCGATCTCAATCTCTTCGGCGATGTCCGGCCAGACCTCGACCTTGGCGAACGAAGTGTGGCGACGGGCCGACGCATCAAACGGCGAGATGCGCACGAGCCGGTGCACGCCACGCTCCGACTTCAGCCGGCCGTAGGCATAATCCCCGGTCACGGACAGGGTGGTGCTCTTCAACCCAGCCTCGTCGCCCGGGCTGCTGTCCAGGATCTCTACTCTGAAGGCGTGGGCTTCGGCCCAGCGGATGAACATCCGCTGCAGCATCTCGGCCCAGTCCTGGGCCTCCGTGCCGCCGGCGCCGGCGTGAATCGCGAGAATGGCCGGGCTGTCGTCGTAAGTGCCCGAGAGCAATGTCTCAAACTCCAGCTCGTCTACGCGCTCTTCCAGGCGCTCGACTTCCGCCGTCATTTCGGCCGCCAGCCCGTCATCCTCCAGCGCCGCTAGCTCCAGGGCGTCCCGAAGCTGCTGGCTGATTGTCTCCCACACGCTGACCTGTCGCCGCAGCCGCGTCAGATCGCGCATGACCTGCTGGGCCGCGTTGGCATCATCCCACAGGTCGGGTTCGGCGGCGCGCCGCCCCAGGATCTCCAGCTTCTCCAGCTTGGCGGCTATGTCAAAGACGCCTCCGTAGCGTGGCCACCGTATCTTGAAGCGTCTCCAGGCGAGTGATCAGGTCTTGCATGCACGTTTCTCCAGTTTCAGCCGGCTTATGGCGCCCGCGCCAGACGGTGGGGCGGCGAGCGATTGGCCCGTCAATGATACCAGGACGGCGGCCAAGATCAATCGCGGCCAGGCGGTGCTGGCCCTCACCCGGATCGGTCTTGATTGGGCGCCTACACTGGGCGGGGTGCCTGGTGACAGCCGCTATGCCGCCCGGTCGGGCTCACGTGAACAGCCCGTCGACGAAGGCGTCGGCGTCAAACGGGGCCAGATCGTCTAGCTTCTCGCCGGTGCCCACGAAGCGCACCGGCAGCCCCAGGTCATGGTGAATGGCAAACACCATGCCCCCCTTCGCCGTGCTGTCCAGCTTGGTGAGGATGACGCCGGTTACGTGGACCGACTCCTTGAACTTCGCCGCCTGAATGAGGGCGTTCTGCCCGGTCGGCGCGTCGAGGACGAGGAGGACCTCGTGCGGCGCCTGGTGCACGCTTCGCTGGCAGACGGCGTATACCTTCTCCAGCTCCTTCATCAGGTTGTACTTGGTGTGGAGCCTGCCGGCAGTGTCCACGAGGACCAGGTCGAATCCACGGGCGCGGCTGGTGCGAATGCCGTCGTAGGTCACGGCGCCCGGATCCCCGCCCGGCTGGCCGGCCGTGAGAGACACCCCGGCCCGCTCCGCCCAGATGCGCACCTGGTCGATGGCCGCGGCGCGAAAGGTGTCGCCGGCCACGACCATCACGGAGCGTCCACGCTGTCGATAATGGTGCGCCAGCTTGCCGATGCTCGTCGTCTTCCCGGAGCCGTTGACGCTGACGATCATGGCTACGGTGAGCTGCCGGGGCGCCTCAAGCTTGAAGGGCGGCGCGTCTCCGAGCAGTCGGCGCATCTCCGACTTCAACGCCCCCAGCAACTGCTCCGCTCGATAGAGCCCTTCCTGCTGCACCCGCTCGCGCATCGCCTCGACCAGCGCCAGGCTGGTCTCGACGCCGACGTCAGCTTGAATCAGCAACGCCTCCAGATCGTCCCAGGTATCGTCGTCGATTTCGCCCGTGCCCAGGACGTTGACGATCTGGCCGAACACGGCGTTACGCGTGCGGGTGAGCGACTCGCGGAAGTTCTTAAACAAGAGGGGCCTCCATAGGTACCGCGACGGCGAGCGCCGTCCTAGTCGGGTGCCGGCAGCGCAACGATCTCGCCATGCTCGGTAAGCTGCTCCACGCGCAGCGTCGCCTGGTCCAGCAACGCCTGGCAGTGTCGGGCCAGCCACTGGCCCCGTTCGTAGAGCGCCAGCGACGCCTCCAACGACAGGTCGCCTGTCTCCAGCCGGTCAACCGTCTCGTTCAGCTCCTGCAACGCCGCCTCAAAGGCCAGCGCCTCGGGTTCAGTCATGTTCCTCCGACTCCTCTGCCACGTCGGCGGCGAAAGCGCCGTCGGTGACCTGGATGCTCAGCCGGTCGCCCGGCCGGGCGTCGTCGACCTGGCGCACGAGTTGCCCGTCCGCCCGACGCACGATGGCATAGCCGCGCTGCAACGTGGCCAACGGGCTGACCGCCGCCAGCCGACCGTCCAACACGGCGAGACGCGCCGACCAGCCGGCTAGCTGTTGGCGCAGGCTCCGCTCGAGGCGGACGGCCAGGCCATCCAGGCGCTGCCAGTTGCTGTCGAGGCGCGAGCGCGGGCTCAACAGCACGAGGGCCCGCGCCAGAGTCTGTTGCTGCCGTCCGGCCCGCTCCAGTCGCGCCGCCATGCGCCCCTCGAGAGCGGCGCGCAGGCCGGCCAGGGCCGGCGCCAGATCGGCCACGTCTGGCACGGCCAGCTCCGCCGCCGCCGACGGCGTCGGGGCGCGGACATCCGCCACGAAGTCGGCGATAGTGAAGTCGGTTTCGTGACCCACGCCGGCGATGATCGGATGGCGGGCGGCGAAGATGGCCCGGGCCACCGCCTCGTCGTTGAACGCCCACAGGTCCTCCATCGAGCCGCCACCGCGTGCCAGGATGATCGTGTCGACGTCGTCCCGGCCGTCCAGCCAGCGAAGCGCCCGCACGATCTGCGCCGGCGCCTCCGCGCCTTGAACCAGCGTCGGGGCGATCAACACCGCCACCAGCGGGTAGCGCCGGCTGAGCACTTGCAGGATGTCTCGCAAGGCGGCGGCATCCGGCGACGTGACGATGCCGATCTTGCGGGGCACGGCCGGAATAGGCTGCTTGCGCTCGAGGTCAAACAGCCCCTCTGCGTCAAGGCGAAGTTTCAGCTCCTCAAACGCCAGGGCCAGGGCGCCGACGCCCTCCGGCTGCATCTGTTCGACGTAGAGCTGATAGACCCCGCCCGCCTCGTAGACGGACACCCGACCGGTGGCCAGTACCGCGTCGCCGTCATGTGGATCGAAGCGAAGACGCTGCGCCGCGTTGCGCCACATCACGCACTTAAGCTGGGCGTCGCTGTCTTTTAACGTGAAGTAGAGGTGACCGGAGCGCGCGCGGGTGAAGTTCGAGATCTCCCCGGCGACGCGCACCTCCCGGAGCCGGAAGTCAATGTCCAGGAGTTCGCGGATGTAGCCAGTGAGCTCGCTCACCGTCCACGTGTCGGCGCCCCGATGACCCAGAGTAAAGGCCATGTTTTCACCAGCCATAGAACAGGTGGGCGAATTGTATGGTCATCGCGCCCGCCCGGCAAGCGCGCCGGCCTGGTGGATGCCGGCAGCATCGCTCTACGCCGGCAATCCGCCTGCGCCCGGCCGAGAGTGTAGCGCCCGGTCTTAAACCGCGTGAGCGCCATTCGGTCGACACGCCGGCGATCGCCATCCGGACCGGCACGCCCGCTTGCATCTCCCCGGCTTTGCGCTAAAACACGGGCCATGACGAAGCGAAAGGGGCCCACGGGCCGCATTATGGCCCTCGACCTGGGCGAGAAGCGCATCGGCGTGGCCATTAGCGACGAGGGTCGGGCAGTCGCCCGATCCCACTCGATCGTGCGTCGCGGCGCGCGCCGCGACGATTTTGCGAGCCTGGGGCGAATCGCCAAGGAGGAGGGGGTCTCCCAGCTGCTCGTCGGCCTGCCGATCAGCCTGTCGGAGGAAGGGGAGCCGCTCGAAGAGCAGACGCCGCGCATCGCCTGGATGCGCGACTACGCCGCGGCCCTGGCCGAGGCGCTGGGACTGCCCGTCCGCTTCTGGGACGAAAGCCTGTCCACCGTTGAGGCTAACGCCAGCCTGCGGGCGCGCGGTGGTGGGCGTCGAGGGGAAGCGGCCATCGACGCCGTCGCGGCGGCCATCATCCTGCAGAGCTTCCTGGACCACGGGGCGACGCGCGGCGATCGGGCGGCGCCGGCATGAGCAAGCGAGGCAAATCGCCGCAACGCGCCGACCCCTACGCCGCCTCGACCAGCGTGGCCAAGCGCGTCTTCCAGTTCGCCCTGTTCTCAGTCGTCGTCGCTGTGCTGGTCGTTGCCGGCATCGTTCTCTACGGTCAGTGGCTGGCGGGTCGCTATGGTGGACAGGTGCGCATTGACGCCGGCAACACCGCCCTCAACCCGGCCGAATACCTCTATCTTCAGACTTACCTGGCGACGCGCGCGGAGGCGCTGGAGGCCCCTGCCGGCAGTGCCGCCTTCGCCACGACGTTCATCGTCAATCCCGGCGAGTCCGCCGCCACGATTGCCGCCAACCTGGCCGCCCAGGGCCTGCTGCGCGACCAGGAGCTATTCCTTAACTATGCCCGCTATTACGGCCTCGATGCCGGTCTGGAGGCCGGCACCTATCGCGTCGATCCGGCGTTGAGCGT
>JBFGLK010000308.1:0-4909 GCA_041576195.1 Promineifilaceae bacterium (SeqCode) | reverse complement strand
GGTCGGGATCGTCGGCCGCCAGACCGAGGGCGCGGGCGATCTGGTCCGCCGTTTTGAAGCCGATTCCGTGGACGTCGCGCACCAGTCGGTAGGGCGTGCGTTGCACGACGCTGACCGCCTCGTCGCCATACTTCTTGTAGATCTTGATGGCCAGGCCGGTCGATACACCGTGAGATTGCAGGAAGAGCATGATGTCCTTGATGGCCCGCTGCTCGTCCCAGGCGCGCAGGATGCCGTCAATGCGCTTAGGCCCGATCCCGTCTACTTCGCGCAGGCGGCCCGGTTCCAGCTCGATGACATCCAGCGTCTGCTCGCCAAAGGCGTCGACGATGCGCGCGGCCAGCGCGCGCCCGATGCCGCGCACCAGGCCCGAACCCAGGTAGCGCTTGATGCCTTCGAGGGTGGCCGGCAGCGCCTGCTCGCACATCGCCGCCTCGAACTGGCGCCCGTGCCGTGGGTGCCGGCTCCACTGCCCACGAAGGCGCAGCCATTCGCCGGGATTGACCTCGGGAAGATTACCGACCACCGTGATCAGGGCGTCCCCGCCCCCGGCGTACTTGAATGGCAGCATGCCCCGGCGGTCCGGCTTCAGGCGGATGACCGAGTAGCCGTTCTCCGGGTTATAGAAGGTGATGCGCTCTACCGAGCCGCTGATCTCGTCGAGCGTGCCGCTGACCATGGGTCGATTCTACCGCCAACGGTCGGCGAGAGACCAGAGCAGCCGGCGGCTGTGTTTCGTCAGGGAATGGGGGGTGGAGGAGAGGGGGAGTGGGGGGGTCAGGCGAAGTGGGCGTAGGCGTAGCGGTCGGTGGGCAGACGCCGGACGCGTACCTGCTGGGCCTGTGGGCCCTTGCCGCGGTCGACCAACTCAAAGGTGACCCGATCGCCTTCGGCCAGATTGCGATAGCCTTCGCCGACGATGGCCGAGTAGTGGACGAAGACCTCCGCGCCGCCTTCGTCCGGCAGGATGAAGCCGTATCCCTTCAAGGGGCTGAACCATTTGACGGTGCCAGATTGGGACATAGAGACCTCCTGACATACGGCCGGATGTGGGCGTTCAATTGAACTACTGCCGTGGGATACACGCGCAACCACGTTAGCACGCGCCCGGGGATCGCTCAAGCTATTTTTCACGAGCGGTTAACGGGTTGGCGGGGGCTGGATAGACTGCCGGGGAATGTCCCGGCAGTCCACTGGAAGAACAGACCATCAACCTGCCGACACCCAGCGGAAACCTCGCTATGCCAGGTGCCAGACCCCGCAGGTCTGATGACCTGTGGGGTTTCGAGGGTGCGGGCCCTTGACATCTGGATCGGCTATGCTATGATCCCGTTTGCAATAAGCATGCAACTCGCTATTCACCAGAGGTCTTGATGTCTCAAACTTGCAGGTGTATGAAGCGAGGGAGCTAGCTGCCTCGACCTGACGGTTATTCAACCTGAAGTTTCGTTAAGCGGCAGCAGCTGCCCTCGCGGTTTCCCAGACTGCGAGCCTGGTCCAGCCACGCTGCCGTTTTTGCTGCCAACGGACATGCTCGGGAAAAAGCATGTGCCCTCGGGAACTCAGCCCGCCGGCGCGCCCAACGACCCGAACTACTTCAGGTGACAACGTTTCATGTTAGGAACAATCGAGCTTACAACCCCGCCTGGCATCGCCCTGCCCAAAGCGCAACGGTTGGAGAACCTCGTCGGCAACACGCCGCTAGTGCGGTTGGCTCGCCTCGAGGAGGCTGCCGGCATCGCGCCGGGGGTGCAACTCTACGCCAAAGCGGAGTGGTTTAACCCGAGCGGCTCCATCAAGGACCGCCCGGCCCTCCGCATCATCCGCGCCGCCGAAGCCGACGGTCTGCTGCGCCCGGGCATGACGCTCCTGGACTCCACCTCGGGCAATATGGGCATCGCCTACGCGATGCTGGGCGCCGCGCGTGGCTACCGGGTCAAGCTCACCCTGCCCGAAAACGCCAGCCCGGAGCGGATCACCGTCCTGCGCGCCTACGGCGCCGAGCTCGTCTTCACCGACCCACTGGAGGGCTCGGATGGCGCCATCGTGCGGGCGCGCGAGCTGATGCGCGAGGACGACGGCCAAACCTACTACGCCAACCAGTACGACAATCCGGCCAACTGGCGTGCCCACTACGAATCGACGGCCAATGAGATCTGGGACCAGTCCGGCGGCGCGGTGACGCACTTCGTGGCCACGTTGGGCACGAGCGGCACGTTCAGCGGCACGACCCGACGCCTGCGCGAACTCAACCCGGCCATTCGCTGCATTTCGCTGCAGCCGGACAGCCCCTTCCACGGCCTCGAAGGGCTGAAGCACATGCCCTCCGCCATACGGCCGGGCATCTATGACCCGGGCATCGCCGACGAGAATCGCGGCGTTGCCACTGAGGCCGCCTACGCCATGGCGCGCCAGCTGGCCCGCCAGGAAGGCCTGTTCGTGGGCGTCTCCTCCGCGGCGGCCGTCGTCGGCGCCCTGGACGTGGCCCGTGATCTTGACCAGGGCGTCTTGGTGACGATTCTGCCGGACAATGGGTTCAAGTACCTGAGTGACAGGTTCTGGCACGAGTAGTTTGTTGGTCTGTCAGTTTGTTTGTCTGCAAGGTGGTCGATCATCGGCCAAGGAATCGGCCAACCGAGTGGCCAACCATCCAGCAAACCATCTAACCAACGACCCAACCATGCTCCTCCTGCCTCTCGACCTTCTGACCCAGATCCAGGCCCACGGCGCGGCGTCGTATCCGCTTGAGGGGTGTGGGTTGCTTCTCGGCCGGCAGGAGGATGGGCAGAGAATGGTCGAAGCGGTCTTTCCCGTGCCGAATACGTGGCCGGTGGAGGCCGAGAAGCCGGTGCGCTTCGCAATTGCGCCGCAGGACATGCTGCGGGCCGAGCTGGCCGCGCTGGAGCGGGGGTCGGGCGTGATCGGGGTCTTTCACAGCCACCCGGATCACGAGCCGGTCGCCTCGCCGCGCGATCTCGCCTGGGCCGCTTGGTCGGGCTACTCATACCTGATTACGCAGGTGGTCGACGGCGTGCCGGCAGCCAGCCGCTCCTGGCAGCTGCGGACCGACCGCTCCGGCTTCGTCGAAGAAGAGGTGATCATTTCCCCATCGCCCGCCCCGCGCGCGATGGCCGAGAGAGAGTGACAAAGGGACAACACCATGCCAACCATCCGCATTCCGACGCCGCTCCGGCCCTATGCCGGCAACCAGAGCCAGATCGCCGTGGCCGGCAACACGGTCGGCGCGGCCCTCGACAGTCTGACGAACGAATACCCGGCGCTGCGCCAGCACCTGTATGACGGCGCCACGCTGCGAAGCTTCGTCAACGTCTTCCTCAATCAAGAAGACGTGCGTTTCCTCGAGGGACCGGAGACCCGCTTGGCCGAGGACGATACGCTGCTCATCATCCCCTCGATCGCCGGCGGTACGCCGGCTGGCGGCGGCAATGACCGGGTCTGAGCCACGCACGCGGGTGGACCAGTCTGCCCTCAAGACAAACCAGGCGTTCATCATTGCCTTCTTGCTGCTGGCTTTCTGGCTGGACAGCCCGGCGCTGGTCGCCTTCGTCGCCGCCGTGATGCTGCTGGGGACCGCCGTCCCCCGCCTGGCGCTGTTCCAGGCTATCTATCGCGGCGCGCTGCGGCCGGCCGGCCTCATCCGGCCCCACGTCGTGCCCGATCACCCGGCGCCTCACCGTTTCGCCCAGGGGTTTGGCGGCGTCGTGGTGGCCCTGGCGGGCCTGTCGCTGGCGGCCGGCCTCTCCTGGCTCGGATGGGCACTGGCCTGGCTCGTGGTCGTGCTGGCCGGACTCAACCTGTTTCTCGGCTTCTGCGCCGGCTGCTTTCTGTACTTTCAGTTGCGGCGCCGGGGCGTGCCCGGGTTTAGCGCCGGCGTGATCGAGTAGGGGTGTCGAGATGACCGAGCGCCTTATCATCTCCCTGCTCCTGGCCGCGTTGGCGATCGCCCTCTTCTGGCTGGCGCGGCAGGCGCACGCCCGCCGGGCGACGGGCCAGCTAAGCCCTTCTGGTCGGGCCCGGCTGCTCTACTTCCGCGGCGACCACTGCGCACCGTGCGTCACCCAGAGCCACTTCCTGGACGAGCTGGCGCCCGTCTTTGCCGGCAAGGTCCAGTTCGAGCAGATCGACGTCGAGCGCGAACGCGAGGCCGCCTCGCGCTTCGCCGTCTTCACGCTACCCACCACGCTCCTGATCGACGGCCGCGGTCAGGTGCGCCACATCAACTACGGCCTGACGCCGGCGGGCAAACTGGCCCGTCAGCTGGAGGAGATCGCATGAGCCTGCCGCTTCCGTCCGCCGCGACGACCACGCTATCCAACGAGGAGATACAGCGTTACAGCCGCCACCTGATCATGCCCGAGGTGGGCATGGCGGGGCAGAAAAAGCTAAAGGAGGCCAGCGTCCTGCTGATCGGCGCTGGCGGCCTGGGCTCCCCTCTGGCCATGTACCTGGCCGCTGCCGGCATTGGCCGCATTGGCCTGGTCGACTACGACGTCGTCGATTACTCCAATCTGCAGCGGCAGATCATCCACGGCACCGGCGACGTCGGCCGCCCCAAGCTGGAGAGCGCCGCGGAGCGCATCCGGGACATCAATCCCTTCGTGCGCCTTGACCTCTACAACGAGCCCCTGACGTCGGCCAACGCCCTGGACCTGTTTCGGCCCTATGATGTCATCGTGGACGGCACGGACAACTTCCCCACGCGCTACCTGACGAACGACGCCTGCGTCATCCTGGGCAAGCCGAACGTCTATGGCAGCATCTTTCGCTTTGAGGGGCAGGCCTCGGTCTTTTTTGCCGCGGAGGGTCCCTGCTATCGTTGCCTCTTCCCCGAGCCGCCGCCGCCGGGTCTGGTGCCCAGCTGCGCGGAGGGCGGTGTGCTCGGCATCTT
>JBFGLK010000307.1:0-4919 GCA_041576195.1 Promineifilaceae bacterium (SeqCode) | reverse complement strand
TGTTGATGTCGCCACGGGAGTAGCGGGCCGCCAGCTTGTAACACTCCAGGGCGCGATCATAGAGGCGCAGGCCCAGGCAAGCATCGCCCAGTCCGGCGAAGACGACGGGGTCGTGTGGGGAACGCGCCAGGGCCGCGCGGAAGACGCCGATAGCTTCGCGAAAGTAGCCATCGCGGTTGAGCGCCAGGCCGCGCTGGATCGTCTCCTGGAAGTGCGTGGACGGCTGAGTCACATGAAAATTGTACCATCAATCGAAGCCACCCAAATAGGTAGGGAGTCCCCGCGCGCGGCTGCGACGAGGCAAAACGTGACGTTCGCGAGTCAGGGAGACGGCCAGATCAGCGAGGCGCGTTTGCTGACGGCGGATGTCCGGCTACTTCGGGGCGCGGCCGGCAGCGGCGCTACCGTCCCGGTGCCAGGCGCCTCTCGCGAGGCGAAGTTGTCAAAGCGCGCGTCGGCCGCGCCCATGCCGGCGTAGGAGCCGGTCCCGATGCCGGCACCGGCCAGGCCCATGATCCCGCTGTCGTCCCAGGTGCCCAGTAACACCCCGTTGATCTCCAGCGTAATGGCCGTTCCGGAGCGGGTGGCTCTCAGGTGATTGGTCGCCAGGCCAGGGTTGATCGCGTCGCTGCCCGCCGGCCCGGCCAGATTGACAACCCCCGATTCATCGGCGCGTAGCAGGCGATACTGCTGGTAGTCCGTATTGATGTCGAAGAGGTAGAATCGCTCGTAGTCCCCTTGCAGGCCGAAGAGCAAGCCGTAGCTGGCGCCCGTCACGCCAACCCAGCGAGCCTCCACCTCGACGAGGGTGTCGGGCCGGTCGCAGGCGGGCGAGGCGACCAGGTAGACGCTGCCATCATCGGAAACCCGCATCTGGTATTCGCCGTTGACGTACGCCAGGTCCAGGTCCTCCGACGCGACGATCGGCCAGCCGCTGTGCGGGTCATCGAAGGCGTCGATGAAGGGTGAACAGTAGTTGCGGACGGCCATAGGTACGAACACGTCACTACGCACTGCCGTCACCACCGGGATCTGGCCTGTATTGCTGTAGCCCTCGGCGCAGGACACGTGATAGGCCTCATTCACGGTCTGTATCGAGCTCTGGACGGCGAATTGGCGCTCCACGCGCGCCTCCCCCGGCAACGCCGCTAACTGCCACTGGACCTGGTCGCCAACCAGGGTGCCGCCACCCAGATAAGTGGCCCCCGTCGGCAACGTGTCTGTGAGCAGAACCTCGGACAGCGTGAAAGCGGCGTTGTTGGTAATCGCCAACGTGTAGGTGATCGGCTCGAGGGCCATGACGGCCTGCGGCCCGGTCTTGCCAATCGTGAGATGCGGCACCGGACAAACGCCCACCGGCGTCACACCGAGGTCGTTCTTGGAGGGATCTACGGCAGAGATGTTCAGATGTAAGACGCCACTCGTCGCATCGTGGTTGTAGAGCCTCGGGATCTGTGTCGTCGTCAACACATCGAACGTCTGTATCCGGGGGCAGCGCTCCGCATCGCCGTCGCCATCAAGACGCATGACCCAGACATCCGCCTCGGCCTCGTTGCCGGACGGCCTGGTGCTGCCGGCCAACACCAGCTCGCTCGCAGGCCCGACCGACGCGACCTCGAGCCGATCCTGCTTCTGACTCGCGCCGTATTCACGGGCCCAAATCACCGAGCCGGCGGGATCAAGGCGGACAGCCCAGCTCTTGATCAACGGCTCATCGGGGGATGGGAACTCGCGTTCGCCTACCAACAGATATCCCTGGTCCGGCAGACGGTAAAGCTCCTTGATGAATGGGGTGAAGCCAAGGTCGAAACCAAGCTGGCTCATGAGGTTGCCTTCGGTGTCCAACTGTAGCAGGGAGAAACCCTCGTCAATAGCGACCGCAGCAACAACGGCTCCGTCTGACGCAGCCACGGCGTCCACGATCCACTCGCCGATCTCGGACTCCTTCTGCCATAAGATGGACCCGGCGGCATCAAGCCTCAGCAGGCTCAAGCTGTCGCCGATGATAATGCCGCCATCGTCGGTCGCCGCAAGATAACGCGGAGTGTCAGATTGCGATGTCCCGTAGTGCCGCGCCCAGAGGAGATTGCCCTGAGCGTCGAGCTTGATCAGGCAAAACTCCTGCATCTTGTCCTCTACCCAGGTAGCGAACTCGTCCAGCGGGCTCCGGTTGCCTCGATCGATCGGCATCTGGTAGATCGGCGAGCCGCCGTTGGGCACCAGCCATGCCGGCTCAGGCCCGACCCACATCTCACCGGCAGCGACAAGCGAACCGTCCTCAAGTTCGATCAGGTGCTCGATTGCGAAGGGCCCCGAGATGCTTTCCTGCCACAGGATCGTCCCATCGGTCGCCAGTCGGGCCAGGTAAGCGGTTCTGTCGAGACGCCCGCCGATGAGCGCGTCACCATTGGCCGCCCGCGCCAGCGTGTACAGGCCGTCGTACCATTCCCCAAGCCCGAAGTGCTTTTGCCAGACGATCTCGCCGCTCGGCTCATGCATTACAGCCCAAGCACTGTCGCTGCCAAAGGCCCAGCTTCTGCCGACAATCATCATCCGGCCGCCAATGTCTGCGCTTACTCCGTTGACGAAGTCGTTGTGGCCCGGCGAGTAGGTGATTGACCAGGTCTGTTCCGAGGGACTGGCATCCCACGCCGCCGCGGTGGAGCCAGCGGCCCGGTCCCACTGCCCAAGAAGGGTGACCAACAGAAACATCCCGGCGAGTGTGGCCACTACAGGCCCGGCCAGCCGTGCTCGACTATGCGTCTTCATGGCATTCGCTCCCCTCAAACCCCGGCCCGGGCGCATTCGACGTCGCGCCGGCCAATGGCTCTTGCACCATCACCATCCAATTGTCTCGCCGACTTTGCAGCCGTATGAGCAGGACAAGCGCTCGCTGGCGATCGGCAGCGTCAACGACGCGCGGAGGGCTGCCTGGATCAAGTGGCGAGAGACTGTGAATGGCTATCCGCCCCTTATCATTCGCATCATACACGAGTAACGGCTGTGCTGTAAACAGTGCCAGAGAGCTGAACGTGTGTCACGTGCGCTGATCCGCAGGCTGTGGGGCAAGTCACCAAGTCGCCTTCGACTGCTCGGGATGCCAACGCCGCTCTGGAAAACCACACCATGGCCTTATCGGTAGACACATCGCGGACCCTGAAACATGAGTCCACAGCAAGACATCCGATGGGCCAGCTGGAAGATGACGCGCCATTGGTCGCTCCGCGACGCGGCGCTCTATGCCCAAGGCGAAGCATGCTGGCGTCATGGTCCACGTTGGCACCCGGCCTTTGCGCAGCATGAACGACGAGGAGAAACCAACTGGCCAACTGCCTGGGTCTGGACAGGGCTGCTATCATAAAAGGGGAAGGGAGGCGCGGGTCGGTAGCGAGCGGGGGATGGCCGCCAGAGCCAACGGGCACAAGGAGTAATCGCATGAACCAACCGTTGCTGGACCCGGCGGGCGCCTCAGCGCCTGCCCAATCCCGGAGCGCGCGGCCCTGGCTGGCTCAATACGATCCGGGCGTGCCGGCATCCCTGTGTCCCTACCCGCCCAGAACGTTGCTCGACGTCCTTGGGGAGAATGCCTCGCTTCGCCCGGATCATCCCGCGCTCTGGTTTCACGGCGCCACCCTCTCCTGGTCGGAACTCGTCAAGCTGAGCGACGCCTTCGCCGCGGCGCTCGCGCGCCTGGACGTGCGACCAGGTGACCGAGTGGCCCTGCTGCTCCCGAACTGCCCCCAGGCTGTGATATGCCAGCTCGGCGCCTGGAAGGCGGGGGCGATCGTCGTCCCACTCAACCCGCTGTACAGCCAGCGCGAGCTGGCGCACGCGCTTGGCGTGGCGGGCGCCACCGTGGCAGTGACGCTCAGCCGCGTCTACGGCGCGCTGAAGGCCATCCAGGAGCAGACGGTCGTAAAACACGTGGCGGTGACGAACATCAAGGCATTCCTTCCTCCGCTCAAACGCCTGCTGTTCACGCTCTTGCGGGAGAAGCGCGAAGGCCATCGTACGACCATCCAGCCTGCCGATCACCGGCTGGCCGATCTCCTGCGCCCCAACGCCGGCGAGGGGCCGACGGCCGACCCGAGACCGGAAGACCCGGCGCTGCTGATGTTCACCGGCGGGACGACGGGCCCGCCAAAGGCGGCCGTCTCCAGCCACCACGCGCTATTCCAGAGCGCCACCCAGATCTTCACCTGGTTTCAGGATGTGGCTGAGCCATGGACTGACGCGAACCTGCTGCTCATGCCGCTCTTCCACACCTACGGCAACATCGGCACGTTCGGCGTCGCGCTCGTCGGGCGCCAGAAGATGGCCCTCGTCCCGGACCCGCGCGATCTGGACAGCCTGATGGACACCATCAAACGCGTCCGTCCGGCCTATCTGTGCGGGGTGCCCACGCTGTTCATCGCGCTCCTGAACCACCCCCTGGCCTCACCCGATCGCTTCCGCTGCTTTAAGCTATGCATCTCGGGGGCGGCGCCGCTGCTGGCCGAAACGCGGCAGCGCTTCGCGGCGATCACCGGCGCGCGCATGCTGGAGGGGTATGCCCTGACGGAGTCCGTTATGGCCGCCGTGCTGACACCGCTGGGTCGGGATGCGCCGCCAGGCGCGGTCGGTCTACCGCTGCCGGATGTTGTGCTGCGCATCGTCGATCCGACGGACGGTGAGACGGCGCGGCCAGCCGGCCAGGTGGGCGAGATCTGCATCCAGGCGCCGCAACTCATGTTGGGCTATTGGGAACAGCCAGAAGCCACCGGGACGGTGCTTCGAGATGGGTGGCTGCACACCGGCGATCTGGGCTTCCTGGACCCGGAGGGCTACTTGCACGTCGTCGATCGGCTCAAAGACCTGATCTAACCCACTGGCTTCCAGGTCTGGCCACGCGAAGTCGAAGAGGTGATCGCGGCGCACCC
>JBFGLK010000306.1:0-4924 GCA_041576195.1 Promineifilaceae bacterium (SeqCode) | reverse complement strand
TACAGGGACTGACGGTGCGACCTCCGGACGTTGTCCACAAGCAAGATGGCGACCCCTACACCGTGTTCACTCCTTATGGCCGCGCGTGGCGGAATTTGCCTTTGCCGACAGCGGGCGACCTGCTGCCGGCGCCCGAGCGAATCCCTTCACCAGGGGATCTGGATGATGGGGAACTCCCGGCGAATCCGGAATACAGGCATGCCGATCGCTTCCCAGCCGGTGAGGCCGGCGCCCGGGCTCGCCTGACCGCGTTCGCCGACGGGCCAATCCAGGACTATGCTGCCGGCCGCAACCAGCTGGACACTTCGATGACCTCCAGCCTCTCGCCCTACTTCCGCTTCGGGCTGCTTTCCGCCCGAGAAGCGGCCGTGGCCGCCCTCCAGGCCAGACGTCGCGCGCGGTCCGATGAGGCGCGTCGCGGGGCTGACACCTGGCTCAACGAGCTGATCTGGCGTGAGTTCTACGCCCAGATTCTGTACCACTTTCCCCGCGTGCGCGGCGCCAGCTTCCGACCGGAGTATGACCGGGTACAGTGGCGCGACGATCCTGACGGACTGGCGGCGTGGCAGGAGGGTCGCACGGGTTACCCGGTGGTGGACGCTGCGATGAGGCAGCTTCGCGAAACCGGCTGGATACACAATCGCGCCCGAATGATCGTGGCCTCGTTCCTCGTCAAGGATCTACTCATCGACTGGCGGGCTGGCGAGCGCTGGTTCATGGCGCACTTGTTGGACGGCGACCCCGGTTCGAACAACGGCGGCTGGCAATGGACTGCCGGCACGGGCACGGATGCGGCGCCGTACTTCCGCATCTTCAACCCGATCACCCAGAGCAAGAAGTTTGATCCCGAAGGGGCGTTTATCCGGCGCCATGTGCCCGAGCTGCGAGCGGTGCCAGTGGACTACCTCCACGAGCCATGGAAGATGCCCGACGCCGTCCAGGCCGAAGCCGGCTGCCGTATCGGTCGTGACTACCCGGGCCCCATCGTCGATCATGGCGCGGCGCGCCAGCGCACACTCGATGCCTACGCGGCCGCGCGTGAGGATAGCTGAGCCCCTGCGCGTCTGTTGTCCCTGACGGCTCGCCCCTCGCTCCTTCATCCCCGCTTGTAGCCCCATTGCAACGCCTTGGCGCTGCGCGCGTATAGGAGGTCAAAGCGGGTTGCCGGGCGACCGGCTATGTCGCCCGCCCGCGCCTCTCATGATCGACTTGTGCCGGGCCACGCCAGCCTCGGGCGCGCCTGTCCAGGGCGGCGTAGTTCGGTGGTGAGGTGCCAGCCCATGACCGGCAAGACCCCGATCGCTAAGTGGACGAACAGCCAGCTTTTGCTGGGTACCATCCTCATTGCCGCTGGTGTGCTCTTCCTGTTAGGCGAGTTGTTCAACCTGCGCCTGGGCGAATGGACCTGGCCGTTGCTCATCCTCCTACCCGGGCTGCTGGCCCTGCTCATCGGCCTGAACACGACAGAGAGCAACACGGGCACGGGCCTAAGCATTGCCGGCAGCATCGGCACCTGTCTCGGCGCTCTCATGTTCGCCCAGAACCTGACCGGTCTCTGGGCCAGCTGGGCCTACGCCTGGGCCCTGGTCGCCCCAACTGGCGTCGGGCTGGGCATGTACCTCTACGGCTGGCGCCACCCGGACCACGCGCAGCTCCGCCACGATGGCAGCGCGGTCATCCGCGTCGGTCTACTGCTTTTCGCCGCCGGCTTCTTCTTCTTTGAGGGCATCCTCGGACTCAGTGGGCAGCGACTGGGCAGTGCCGGCTGGGGCGTCCTACTCATCGTCCTCGGCGGCCTGCTCCTGCTACGCAACATCCGCCTGCGTCGTAGGGCCTGAGCGCCCGGCCGTTCCCGCGGCCCCTTCGCCTGTGTCCTGCCGGACAGATCGGGTAGAATGGGGCCATGAGCAACTACCACTCTTCCCTGCCGGATTACGTCATGGCCGCCATCGTCGGCGGCTACCATGGAGACCCGTTCGCGGTGCTCGGCGCGCAGGCGGATGGGCCCGAGCGCGTCGTCCGGGCGTTCATGCCGAACGCCGCCCGGGTGACGTTGCTGACCCCGGATGGGGAGACCCCTATGGTGCGCGTCCACGTGGGCGGCCTCTTCGAGGCGCCTTACCCGCCGCAGGCGACCGCCTATCGCCTGCGAGTACTGTGGCCCACCGGCGTGGAGCAAGAGCTGGAAGATTCCTATCGGTTTCAGCCGGAGTTCGCCGAGCTCGACACCTATCTCATGGCCGAGGGAACGCACTGGCACATCTATCGTCAGCAGGGAGCACATCTACACGAAATCCACGGTGTTGCCGGTGTGCGATTCACCGTCTGGGCGCCCAACGCCCGTCGCGTGAGCGTCGTCGGCGATTTCAATCAGTGGGATGGGCGACGCCACCCCATGGCCATGCACCGGAGCTCCGGTCTGTGGCAGCTCTTTGTGCCGGGCCTGGGTGAGGGCACGATATATAAGTACGAGGTCAAGAGCCACAACCAGGATTACACGGTACTCAAGGCGGACCCGGTGGCCTTCTTCGCGGAGATGCGCCCAAACACCGCCTCGATCGTGTGGGACATCGACAAGTACCGCTGGAACGACGCCGACTGGATGGCCCGCCGTCCTCAACGGCACGCCCTCGACGCGCCGGTAAGCGTCTACGAAGTGCACCTGGCCAGCTGGCGGCGCGAGCAGGTCGGCGACGCCTGGCACTGGCTTAGTTACGAGGAGCTCGCCGCCGAGCTGGTGCCGTATGTCAAAGAGATGGGCTATACGCATATCGAGCTGCTGCCCGTCGCCGAGCATCCTTACGATGGCTCCTGGGGCTATCAGGTGACCGGCTACTTCGCCCCGACGAGCCGCCACGGCACGCCAGAGCAGTTTATGGCCTTTGTCGACGCCTGCCACCAGGCGGGCCTGGGCGTCATCCTCGATTGGGTGCCAGCACACTTCCCCAAAGACCAGCACGGCCTGGCTTACTTCGACGGCACGCACCTCTATGAGCACGCCGACCCGCGCCTGGGCGAGCACCCCGATTGGGGCACGCTCATCTTCAACTTCGAGCGCAATGAGGTCAGCCAGTTCCTTATCAGCAACGCCATCTTCTGGGCTGAGAAGTACCATATCGACGGCCTGCGTGTCGATGCCGTCGCCTCGATGCTCTACCTGGACTTCTCGCGTGAGCCGGGCCAGTGGATCCCCAATCGCTATGGCGGTCGCGAGAACCTCGGCGCCATCCGCTTCCTCCGCCGATTCAACGAGATCCTCCACGAGCTCTACCCCGATGTCCTCACCATCGCGGAGGAGTCGACCGCCTGGCCCGGTGTCACCGCGC
The DNA here is from genome assembly GCA_041576195.1 of Promineifilaceae bacterium (SeqCode). GTDB lineage: Bacteria > Chloroflexota > Anaerolineae > Promineifilales > Promineifilaceae > JAGVTM01. The sequence continues at coordinate 1,598 of JBFGLK010000306.1, read as the reverse complement.
CGGCAAGCGAGGGCGGCCTCGGTTTTGACTTGAAGTGGAACATGGGCTGGATGCACGACATGCTCCGCTATATGAGCAATGATCCCGTCTATCGCGCTTATCACCAGGGTACGCTCACGTTCTCCCTTCTCTACGCTTTCAGCGAGAAGTACCTGCTGCCACTCTCCCACGACGAGGTCGTGCACCTCAAGCGGAGCATGCTGGACAAGATGCCGGGCGACGTCTGGCAGAAGTTCGCCAACCTCCGCGCTCTCTACGCCTATCAGTATGCCCATCCGGGCAAGAAGATGCTGTTCATGGGCGGTGAGATCGGACAATGGCAGGAGTGGTCTGAGGCGCGGGGGCTTGACTGGCACGTTCTGGAGTGGGACGAGAAGCACGGGGCGCTACGCGACCTGGTCCGCGAGCTCAACGGCCTCTACCAGGATCTGCCGGCACTGCACGCCTACGACCACTCCTGGGACGGGTTTACCTGGCTGGACATCCACGACGCGCGCCAGAGCGTCGTCTCCTTCCTGCGCCTGGATCCCCGCTCAGGCCAGAGCATCGTCGTCGTCTGCAACTTCACACCCGTGCCGCGCCACGACTATCCGGTCGGCGTGCCGGCAGCCGGCGTCTATCGCGAACTCCTCAACACCGACGATGCCCGCTTCGGCGGCAGCGGCGTGACGAACGGTCCGCTCGAGGCCCGGGCCGAGCCGTGGGTCAACCAGCCCTACTCCTTGCGGATGACGCTGCCGCCATTGGCCGTCGTCTACCTGAGGCCGGACGGCGCCGCCTGAACGCTGCTTCGATGAGCGATCTCTATCCTCTGCGCTTCGCGCCCGTATACAAAGATTACATCTGGGGAGGGCGCAAGCTCGCCAGCCTTGGCCGTACCCTGCCGCCTGGCCGTGTCGCCGAGAGCTGGGAGATCGCCGCCCATCCGGCCGGCACGTCGACGGTGGTGAACGGTCGCTGGGCGGGCACGTCGCTCGCCGACCTGCGGGCACAGCTCGGCGCACGGCTGGTTGGGGCGCGGGCGGCGTGGGCCGAGGCCCGCGGCATCTTCCCGCTGTTGGTCAAGCTGCTGGACGCCCACGAGCCGCTCTCCGTCCAGGTGCACCCCGACGATGCTTATGCCTGGGCCCACGAGGGCAACGAGCTTGGCAAGTCGGAGATGTGGGTAGTCCTGCACGCCCAGCCCGGCGCGGCCATCATCCTTGGCGTGTCGCCCGGCACGACGCCAGAGCGCTTTCGCGCAGCCCTGGCGGCTGGCGATCTGGAAGCGTGTTTGCATCGTCTCCCGCTCCAGACAGGCGATGTGGTGTGCGTGCCGGCAGGCTCCGTTCACGCCATCCTCGGCGGCCTCGTCATCGCCGAGATCCAGCAGAACTCTAACACGACCTACCGTGTCTACGACTGGGGCCGGGTTGGCGACGATGGCCGACCGCGCCCGCTACACGTCGATCACGCCCTGGCGGTCATCAACTTCGACCAGGTCGAGCCCGGGATCGCCCGCCCGGAGCCCGCGTGGCAGGCGTCCGGCGTGGCCGCCGAGACGCTCTGCCGCACGACACGGTTTGTCACCGAGCGCGTCCGGATCGGCGCAGGCGCTG
>JBFGLK010000305.1:0-4937 GCA_041576195.1 Promineifilaceae bacterium (SeqCode) | reverse complement strand
TGGCGCGCCACGAGCGGGGCCGTGGCCAGGGGAGCGGCGAGACCATGGTGGCCGTGGGCGCCAGTGCCGGCAGCCTTGGTTCCGGCCTCCTGTTCGAGGCCGGCGGCATGCTCATGCTCGCCGGCGTCGGCCTCGCGCTGTCCGTCGCCCTGGCGGTCTTGACCATCGGCCAACTGCGCCGCGCCCCGGCGCGGGCGGAGGCGGGTTGATGCGGCTATTTGATCCCGTCTACGGCCCGCAACGCATCAGCCACCCTGCCCTGCTGGCCGTGCTGTCCAGCGCTCCGATGCTCCGGCTGCAAGGCGTCATGCAGCACGGCATCACCAGCCTGATCGGCGTAACCGCCCCGGTCACTCGTTGGGACCACTCGGTGGGCGCCATGATCCTGGTGCGCCGGCTGGGCGGCGATCTGCCATCGCAGCTGGCCGCGCTTCTCCACGACGTCAGCCACACCATCTTCAGCCACGTGATCGACTACGTCTTCGACGATCATGACGGCCAGAGCTATCACGACTCGGTGAAGGCGGAGTTCGTCGCCGGGACTGAGCTGCCCGCCATCCTGGCGGAGCACGGCTTCGACTGGCGCGAGATCATCCGCGAAGATCAGTTCCCACTGTTGGAGCAGCCGGCGCCGGCGCTCTGCGCCGATCGCCTGGACTACTGTCTGCGCGACTGTCTCGACCTGGGTCTGCTGTCAGCCCCGGCCGTGGGTGCGCTGCTGAACGACCTGCTCGTCCGGGAAGGTCGCATCGTCATGCGCTCCCTGCCGCTCGCGCGCCGGCTCGCCGACGCCTACCTGGCCGCGGACGATCTGAGCTGGGCCAACTTCCGCGAGGTCGGACTGTACGAGCTGACGGCCCGGGCGATTCGGCGCGCCCTGGACATCGGCCTGCTGACGGAGGTCGACTTCTGGCGGACTGATCAGGAAGCGTGGGGGATTCTTCGCGCCAGTGATGACCCGGAGATCGGCGCGCTCCTGGCACAGGTCCACCCGGAGTCAGCGTTCGTCTGGGACGAGCGCGACTTCACCTTCCAGGTCAGCACGAAGCTGCGCACCATCGATCCGGATGTCCTGACCGAGGACGGGATACGCCTGCTGTCCGCACTCGATCCCGATTACGCCCGCCGCCGCGACGCCTACCTGGCGCGCAAGGCGGGACTTTGGCCGGTGCGCGTGGTTCCCGCTCGTTAGACGGCCACAAACTGAGGTCTTATTGATCTCGGTTTGCCGTCCGCTTATACTGAAGCTGTGCATGGCGGGGGTGCCTGGCATGTCGAAACCTGACAGGCCGCGTGAGCGGAGCAGACCGTGCGCCGGGCGGCTCCTCTCCCATCTGTGCAAGAACTAGGAGCCTGGAATGAAGAGAAGTGCGATCAGACTGCTTATCACCGTTGCTCTGCCCATGCTCGGCCTTGCCATCGCCCTGGTCGTGTTGGCCGGTGAGGCGGCGACCAAGCCCTTTGCCGAGGGGCAGGCCGGGACGAATGCGCTGGCGGCGCCGGCGCCGATGGATTTGGCTCGTACGGCGGAAGGCCACACGGCGACGGATGGCGCTTCAGCCCAGGCAGGCGCCGAGCAGCGCGGCTATGCCGAAGGCAAGGGTGGGCGCACCGGCGTGGTCGACGACCCGCAGAAGGAGCGCCCCGTCGCGCCGGAGGCGCCCACGGCGTTATCCGTCAAGCTCCAATTCAGCGGCGTGACGGATGACGGAAAGAAGAGCGCCGCCGATCGGAAGGAAGCGACGTCCATTCTCTGCACAAATGCCGGCACCTCGGTCGCCGAGATTAACGTGGAGCTCTTCCAGTGGAACGGCGCCCTGGTCTACACCGCCACGGTCACCGCAAATCCGAAGGCGTCCTTCACGTTCAGCACCCAGAATACGACGATCTACTTCGATGACGTGATCTTCGGGACGGGCGGCGGCACGGACTCGATCTTCCAGGGATTCGGCCGGGTGCTGAGCGATCGCGCGGGCATCGTCTGCAGCGCGGAGGTGCTCGATCCGCTCGGCTATCCGCCGGTCTTTGTGTCCGGGCTGGAGATGGTTCGTCCCTGACGGGGACGAAGGCCAACCTCCCATGAGAACCTTCAAGCTCATTGGCGGGACACTGGTTCTTCTCGCCCTGGTATCGGGAGTGGCTTTCGGCGGCTTCCGGCTGCTCCGTCAGGCCCGGTCGGCCCAGGCGGCGCCGCGGGCGCCAGAGGGCATGGATATCCTCTACCTGTTCAGCGGCGCCACAGACGATGGGAAGAAGGGCGCCGCCGACCGGAAGGAAGCGACGGCGGTCACCTGCACCAATGCCAACAATGTCACCGCCACCATCCAGGTCAAGCTCTACCAATGGAATGGCGCCCTGGTCGGGAATGGCTCGGTCAACGTCCCGCCCCTGGGAACACGCACGTTCAGCACGCAGAACACGACCCTCTACTTCGACGACGTGATCCTGGCTACCGGGGGCGGCACCGACGCCATCTTCCAGGGTTCTGGCGAAGTTCTCAGCAATCGCGGCGCCATCGTGTGCACCGCCATCGTGCTCGATCCGCTCGGCTATCCGCCGGTGTTCATGGACAGGCTCACGCTCTACCACAAAGACGGCACGCTCCTGGGCGACGATCGCCTGCAGTACGTCCCGGCCATCGTGCGTCGATGAGCCTGCCGGTTCGAGTGACCGTCGGTCATAGGGCGCTCGCCGTCTCTGCCGGCCCTTGCCCGTGAGACTGACCCGCCGCCGCTTTCTACTGGCGGGCGCGGCGAGCGTGGGCATCGCCGGGCTGGGTTACGCCCGCCTGGTCGAGCCGGGCTGGCTGGAGCTGGTGGAATGGCCGGTCACCTTGCGGGCGACGCTCTCGACACCGGTGCGCGTGCTTTATCTGTCCGATCTACACTGGTCGCACGCGGTGCCGGCACGCGTGATCGCCGCGGCCGTCACCCGCGGCCTCGCTGCCCGGCCCGACGTGATCTGTCTGGGCGGTGACTACGTGACCGCCGGCGACGACCGGCCCACGGCCGAGCTCGTCGCCCTCCTGGAGCCGCTGGCCGCGGCGGCCCCCTGCTACGCCGTGCTGGGCAACCACGATGGCGGCGCCTGGAGCGCGGGCCGCGGCGGGCCGGCCGACCCGTCCCGGGTGGTCGAGTTGCTCTCGAGGGCCGGCATCCGCGTGCTTCAAGACGAAGCGATTTCCCTGCCCGAGCTGGGGCTGACGCTGGTTGGCCTGCGCGATCTCTGGAGCGGCCAGATGAACCCGGCGCAGGCGTTCGCCAGTGCGCCGGTGTATGACGGCGTCGTCTTGGCCCTGGCTCACAACCCGGATACGAAACACGTCATCGCCGGCCAGAGGTGGTCCATGATGCTCAGCGGGCACACCCACGGCGGTCAGATCGTCGTGCCGCTGATTGGCCCGCCGTATGCGCCGGTAGCCGACCGCCGCTACATCGCCGGCTTGAGGACCTGGGACTCCCGGCCGATCGTCATCTCGCGGGGCGTGGGCAACCTGAGCGGCTGGCGCTTCAATTGCCGGCCCGAGATCACCGTGATCGCGCTAGGCCAGACAGGATTGAGATACCAGGGAGGCTGACATGGCCGAGCTCAACGTCTCCGCCACCGCCGACATCGCCGCCCCGGCGGAGGCCGTCTACGGTCTGCTGGCCGACTATCGGACCGGGCACCCCGCCATCTTGCCCCCCGAGCACTTTCCCGCCCTGGAGATCGAGGCCGGTGCCGTCGGTGCCGGCACGATCATCCGGGTCACGACGCGCACCTTTGGCCTTGACCGCCACTTCCGCATGACCGTGGCCGAGCCGGAGCCCGGGCGGGTGCTGACCGAGACCGATACGGAGACTGGCATGGTGACGTCCTTCACCGTGGTGCCCATCGGGCCTGACCGGTCGCGCCTCACCATCGCCACCCGGGGGCCGCTGGGCCCCGGGCCCGCGGGCTGGTTGAACGCTCGCCTGGCACCCATCGTGCTGCGGCGCATCTTTCGCAAACAATTGGCCCTCGTCAACCAGGTCCTCGCCGCGCGACCACCCGGCTGACGGTTGAAATCCGCCACTTCTGGCATATAATCCGGATAGATCGTCGCCTGTTCGTCGCCGCCAGGTGCAAATGCCCTACACGCTGGACGACATCGATCGAGCCCTGCTCGAATACCTCCAGGCGGACGCCCGCCTGAGCCACACCGAGCTCGCGCGCCGGCTGGCCCTCAGCCCTTCCGGTCTGCAAAAGCGCGTGCGTAAGCTCGAGAACGCCGGCGTGATCGCCGGATACGCCGCGCTGGTCGCCCGCGAATCGGTTGGCTACGACCTGCTCTGCTTCGTACAGGTCACGCTCCAGCGCCACGAGCTGGACGCGGTCCAGGTGTTCAAGCAGCGCGTACGGGCCATGCCCGAGGTGCTCGAGTGCCATCATCTGACGGGCGAGTATGACTACCTGCTCAAGGTGGTCGTGCGCAATCGCAAGCACCTGGAGCAGTTCCTCATGGAGAGTCTGACCCCGGTGCCCGGCATGGACAAGATCCGAACCAGCGTGGTCCTCCGGGAGATCAAGTCGACGACGATTCTGCCGCTGCCTTGCGAGAATGGTAATGACCCCACTTGACGCAATGACCGACGCCCCGCGCCTGCCCCGGGCCGACTGGACCCGAGGGCTGGAGCGCTCGTTGCTACGCCAGCTCGTCGACATCGTCGCCCGCCCCGGCGTGCTCTCGTTTGCCGGCGGTTTGCCCGCGGCCGAGCTCTTTCCCGCGGCGGCCTATGCGGAGGCGCTCGCCGAGGTGCTGGCCGAAGATCCCTGGGCCCTGCAATACAGCCCGGTCCATGGCCCATTTCGCCACCACGTGGCCGGTCTGATGGCCCTTCGCGGCACACAGGTCGAGCCGGAATCGCTCGTTGTCACGACGGGGGCCCAGCAGGCGCTGCAGGTAATCGCCTCGCTCT
>JBFGLK010000304.1:0-4944 GCA_041576195.1 Promineifilaceae bacterium (SeqCode) | reverse complement strand
GGACCCAGTCGACCGGAACGGACGCAAGATTACTGGCTGAAGCCCTCGAGGTTGAACACGTCGAGGAACGGGGAGGCGACCGACGCCTCCTGGGCGAGGCCGACGATGACCGCCGAGCCATTCGTGGCCGTCGCCGTCACCGCGTACTTGTTGTTGGCCTGCGGCAGCGTGCTGCCACCGTCCAGAGTGAACTTGGTCGGGTCCACGCCCTTGTACACCTGGCGCAGCGAGACCGCTTCGCCCGGACCGAGGCTGATCGTCGTCAGGCTGTGGGTGCCGGTGGCGCCGGAGTAGACGACGTTGATCTGCGTGCTCGCGGACGCGCTCGCGTTGACCAGGGCCAGGCCGGTGGTGTTGCCGAAGAAGTCTTCCTTCTCCAGCGGGAAGAAGACGGTCGACGAGGCGTTGGCCGTGTTGAAGCCGGTGTAGACGGCCTTGAACGTGTCGCCACCCGAGGTGCGGGACTCGTTGACGGTCACCGCGATGAGCTCGCCGGTGTTGGACTCGGCCGTCATGGCGAAGAACGTGCAGGCCGGCAGGCCGGCGATGTTGTTGCGGAACGGGCTGACAACCGTGGAGGCGAGCGGCGGCACCGTGATGGTGGTGTTGCGCACTTCGCCCGGGCTGACCGAGCAGCCGCTCTCGACGCCGGTCACCGTGAAGGTCAGGTCGACGGTGGCGGTGTCGGTCGGGTCGGCGTTGAAGACCGAGGCGCCGGTGGTGCCGCCGAAGAAGTCGTTCTTCATCGTCGGGGCCACGATTGTGGTGCCCAGGTCGGACGGCGTCACGCCGCGGGTGGAGAGGACGAACTCGGCCACGGTGACCCCTTCCTGGAACTCGACCACGGTGCCGGCCACCGGGGCGTTGGAGGTCACCTTGGCGCCGCCGAGGCAGGTGTCATTGGTGGCGCCGCCGCAGGACGGCACGGACGGGGTGGCCGCGCTGGGTAGGAAGACGTACATGCGGTTGGCGGTGATGGAGGCCGTCTCCTGGTACACATTACCGTCGTTCATCGTGTAGGTAATGGTCACGTTGGCGTTCTGACCCGCCGCCTGGACGAAGAAGGCCGTGGTCTGCCCACCGAAGTTGTTCTTGACATTAGGGAAGAACAAGTCGTTGGCGGCGATCACGCCGGCCGTGCCCTGGTAACCGCCCCGCGCGTTACCGCCGGGGGCGCCGACGGTGCCGGACGAGTTGTTGTTGACCTGGGCGATGGCCACCGCCGGGCCGTCCGAAGAGAGCACGACGGAGCCTTCAAAGCCAGCCGGAAGGTCCTGGTTAAAGGCGATACGACAGCCGTTATCGGCTACGGCGCCGCAAGTGCCGGCAAAGCCCGGATGGAAGGTGACCGCATAGGTCGTCGGGATATTGACCGCGGAGTTGTAGGTCGTGGGGCTGCCGCCGGTGACCCATAACGCTTCGGCGCTGAGGTTGATGGCGCTCGCGTGGGTGTTTTGCACCGTAAAGCCGACCCACCAGCCGGTGCCGGTTGGCGCCTGAGCGGCGACCGAGAACGCGGTCACGCCCAGCAGGAGCACCACCACCAGCACCACCATGTATCTGATTTTTCGCATGTGAACCTCCTACAAGACGAACGGAAGACGGATATCAGGTTGCTGCTTGGCCGTCATTATAGAACGGCGACCGGGGTGGGATCTATAATCCATATGGGTTATTTTCGGAGTAACTTGAGCGCTCTGGAGTGGTAAATCGGTCACGCGCGCCCTTCACGGCGACGTGTCGGGGCCGCCCGGCGGCGCGCATGGCTGCCGGCAGTAGATGCTCAGCTCCGGCTCCTCGATCAGCGGCCGCAACAGCCCCGGATGCGTCCCGAGCTGCTCGCGGTAGGGCGCGAAGTCGAAGGTGCGCACGGCGTAGCGGCCCCAATCAAAGACCAGGAACTCGCCCGTTAACTCGCGGGTGATGCGCTCGAGAAACTGCTCGACGGTCAGCGCCGGGTCGTTGTCGTGCGAGCGGAAGACAGCGTAGCGTGGGTGGTCGGGCGCGGACAATTGCTGAAAGAGACGGTTGTTCGTGATGGCCTGGTCCGGCGCGGTCACCCCGAGGGCGGCCAGCCGCGCGTCGACGAGGGCGATGTGGGCCGTCAGCTCCTCGATCTGGCGCAGCCGTTCCCGCCAGGGGGTCGCCAGTTGGACGACGGCCAGGCAGATCACCAGCGCGGCGACCCCGAGCCAGGTCCCGCCTCGTGCGGCCCCGTTCCCGGGGCCGGCCAGCCGGGAGACGGCCAGGGCGATGATCACCGCCTGCAACGCCAGGGGCACAATCAAGAAGCGATTGAATAGCCAGGCGACGGCCGGGGCGGCGACCAGGCCGGCCAGCGCGCCCAGCAGCAGGGCGCGCTGCCGTCGCGACAGCCTGGCGTCGTAGGCGACGACGAAACTGCCGACAAGCCAGAGCAGGTGCATGGGCAACGGGTGCCAGAAGGTGACGAACCGCTCCCAGCCGAGCGCGTCCAGGTTGTTCCCGGCGTCGTAGCCAAGGACCCTGCCAAGCTCGAACGCCCAGTGGCTCAGGACCCCACCGGGATCGTCACGGACCAGGGAGATAAGCGTGGTGTCCGGGGGAAACTGGCTCCAGTTGTGGTCCCAGTCGAAGTCGCCGTAGAGGCCAAACCAGACGTTATGGACCATGTTGTTGTGGAACGGGTTCCCCTCCACGATGGCGCTGGCCACGAGCTGGGGCGCGCTGACCAGGAGGAAGGCGGTCGCAAACAGGCCGGCGGCGGCCAGCCGCCGTCGCCCGACCTCGCTTCCGAACAGGAGGAGCAGGAGCAGGCCCAGGGGGAGGAAGAGGAGGCTCGTGAGCCGGATGTGATAGGCGAGCCCGAGGACGGCGCCGGCAGCCAGGGCGCGGCCGAGGAGCGCGCGGTCGCGGGCCAGGAACAGCAGAAGGATGGCGACCAGCAACAGGCCGGCGGCGAGCATGTCCGTGCCCTGGCGCGTAGCCTGATAGAGAAAGAAGGGATGGACCGCCAGCAGCAGCGTGCCGGCAGCCGCCAGCGGTTCGCTCCCCGTCCCGCGCGCCACCAGCCCATAGACGGCGACGAGCGCCAGCAAACTGCCGGCCCACGACAGGAACTGCCCGTAGCGCGCCATGTCGAGCCCGGCCTCCAGGCCCAGGCGCAGCACGGCGAAGTAGCCCGCCGGGTAAAACGGGTGCACCAGGCTCTCCGGACGGGCCAGCGAGAGCTGGCGTGCCCAACCCATGTGCAGCCAGTAATCGACCGTGAGCACCGCGTCGAGGGGGCGCGTCCAGACGAGATAGACGACCCCGTAGACAACCAGGACGGCGCTCGGGAAGACGAGGCGGCCCCGACGGCCGTGGAGCCAGGGCTCGAACCTAGCCATGGGTGGTCAGGCGTCCCCACCATTGGCGCACGAGGCGCCGCTCCTCGAGCGTGACGGCCCCGACGAGGAGCAGAAGCAGGCCGTATACCAGGGCGCCCAGGGGCACCTGGAGCCAGAAGCCCAGCGGCCGCGCCAGCCAGACGACGGGCGCCATCAACCCGGCGCAGAGGAGCGGTTTCCAAAGGAACGGCCATCCCCGCCAGGCGGGCAGCAGCGAGCGCACGGCCAGCGCGCTGAGCAGGTAGAGCAGGGCCACGGAGCCCACGCGGGCAATGGCCGCCCCCTGCGGCCCGAGGCGCGGGATGAGCCAGAGATTGACGAGGAGGTTCTGGACCAGGGTCAGGGCCAGGATGCGCGCGATCAGGCTCTGGCGATCGTAGACGATAAGCAGGCGCGTGTTGAGGACATTGAGGAAGAGGAATAGCACGCCCAACCCAAGCAGCTGCAATGCCGGCACGGCGGCGGGCAGCGGGCGGTAGATCAGGCGGATCAGGTCCTCCGCCAGCAGGATCGTGCCCACGCCCAGCGGCAGGCCAAGCATGGCCAGCAGGCGATAGGACTGCGCATAGAGCGAGGCGACCGCCGCCGGGTCGTCCCGCCGGACGCGCGCCAGGACGGGCAGGATGGAGATGCGGAATCCTTCCGGGATCATGCCCAGGGCGGTGAAGACGGCGGTGGCCGCGGCGAAGAGGCCGACGGCGGTGTCGGTGTCCAGGAGCGAGAGCAGGATGTTGTCGAAGCGATTGTCGAGGATGAAGAAGACGCCGATGAAGATAAACGGGGTGGCCACCCGGAGCTGGGCGCGAATGAACGCCATTTGCGGCCGCTCCCAGCGCTTGATGTAGTGGCGCCGGAGGAAGACCAGGTTCAGGAGCAGGGTGACCGTGTTGGCGACCAGGAAGACGATGGCCACGGCCACCAGGTCCAGGCCGAGCCCGAGGGCGAGCAGGCTGCCGGCCACCTTGACCACGCCGCCGGCGAGCGAGCTGACGCTGGTGAAGTGATAGGCTTCAAACGCCGCGAAGGCCGCCCAGCAGATGTTGTTCAGGTTTTCGGGCAGGACGGAGAGCACGAGCGCGCTGAGGATCAGGCGGGACGCGGGCGGGTAGGGCGCGAGCTGAATCACGCCCACGGTGATGGCGATCACCAGCACGCCGAGGACGAGGCGCAGGAAGAGGAAGTTACTCAGGTAGCGGCTGGCGTCGGCGCGCACGCGGGCCACCTCTCGGGTGAGCAGGTGGTCGAGGCCCCAAAAGGCGAAGCGGCTAGCGACGAAGAAGAAGGAGATGCCGACGGTGAAGACACCGGCCTGGTCCACGCCGAGACGGCGCAGGATGACGATGAAGACCAGCGTGTTGGCCAGGCGGGTCAGCAGCGTCGTGACGATGCCGAAGACGGTGTTGCGGAGCAGGCTAGTGGCGGTGCGCATGGCTGGCCCGGGCCGTGAAAGCGGGCGCCGCCGGGCGGGCGCCGCCGCGGCGCTATAGGTAACCCAGCTCTTCCAGTCGCCGCATGACTTTGGCCTCTTCCTCGTCGGTGAAGCGGAACGTCTCCTCCGGCGGGCCGCTGCCGGCAT
>JBFGLK010000303.1:0-4946 GCA_041576195.1 Promineifilaceae bacterium (SeqCode) | reverse complement strand
TTGAGGAGTAGGCGCTGTGAATGGCCGGATTGATTCCGAACTCAGGCTGATTTCGCAGAGGAAGTGAAGTCGCATGGAACTCAAGCCATTGGGTGACAGGTTGATTGCCGAGCCCATTGAGCATGAAGAACTTTCCGCCAGCGGTATACTGCTGCCGGCAACGGCCAGGGACAAGTCGGTGCGAGCCAGAGTGCTGGCGATCGGCCCGGGCGCACGCAGCAAACATGGCGCGCGCATCGCGATGGATGTCATCCGGGGCGACACGGTGCTCTACGCCAAATATGCCGGCACTGAAGTTAGGTTTGAAAGCAAGAGATATCTCATCCTGAAAGAAACGGATGTGCTGGCCGTTGTCCGATAATCGGCAACGCTTTCCGCAGTGAAGGAGCATGGTACCCGTGGCAAAACAACTTAGTTTCGGCGAAGACGCCCGCCGGCGACTCAAGGTGGGTACAGATACGCTAGCCGAGGCTGTCAAGACGACGCTCGGCCCCAAGGGCCGCAACGTTGCCCTGGACAAGAAATGGGGCGCGCCCACTGTCAGCCACGACGGCGTTACCGTGGCCAAAGAAATCGAACTACCCGATCCGTTTGCAAATATGGGCGCCCAACTGCTCAAAGAAGCGGCCACTAGGACCAATGATGTGGCCGGCGACGGCACCACGACCGCCACAGTGCTGGCCCAGGCCATTGTCAATGAAGGTCTAAAGAACGTGGCCGCCGGGGCCAACCCCATGCTGTTGAAGCGCGGGATCGAACTGGCTGCCAGGGCGGTAGTGGACGCCATTCGCAAGAGTTCGATTGAAGTCAAAGGCCACGATGACATCGCCCACGTGGCCAGCATCTCCGCCGCCGACACCGTCATTGGCGATTTGATCGCCGAAGTGATGGACAAAGTCGGCAAAGACGGTGTCATCACGGTGGAAGAAAGTAAGGGCCTGGCATTTGAAGTGGAGTATGTGGAGGGCATGCAGTTCGACCGTGGCTACATCAGCCCCTATTTCATCACTGATACCGAAACGATGCAGGCGGTCCTGAACAAGCCCTACATTCTCATCTACGACAAGCGAATCTCCATGGTCGAGGATATAGTGCCCATCCTCGAGAAGTTAGTTCAGACCGACAAGCGAGACCTGGCCATTATTGCCGAAGATGTAGACGGCCAAGCCCTGGCCACGCTGGTGTTGAACAGACTGCGCGGCGCCTTGAACGTTATCGCCGTCAAGGCTCCCGGCTTTGGCGACCGCCGCAAGGCGATGCTGCAAGACATTGCCGTGCTCACGGGCAGCACCGTCATCACCGAGGAAATGGGGCGCAAACTGGATAGCGCTACCGTCGATGACTTGGGCCGGGCAGACAAAGTCACTTCGACCAAAGACGAAACCACCATTGTCGGCGGCCATGGCCAAGAAGAAGAGATCAAATCTCGCATTAGCCAGATCAAGATCGAGATCGAGAGTAGCACCAGCGACTACGACCGGGAGAAGCTGCACGAGCGGCTGGCCAAATTGGCCGGTGGTGTGGCCGTTATTGGCGTCGGCGCGGCAACTGAGACCGAGTTGAAGGAGAAGAAGCATCGAGTCGAGGATGCCCTGAGCGCCACTCGCGCCGCGGTGGAAGAGGGCGTGGTGCCTGGCGGTGGCGTGGCCCTGATCAATGCGATTGAAGCCATTAAGGAGCTCGAAGATGACGATCCTGACATCAATACCGGGATCAACATTGTTCGCCGCGCTCTAGAAGAGCCGATGCGCCAGCTAGCGAGCAACGCCGGAAAAGTAGGGGCCGTCATCATCAACGACGTGCGTCGCCAGCGTAGCGAGGGCGGCTTCATCGGCTACAACGTGATGACCGAGGCGTACGAAGACATGCTCGAGTCCGGCATTATCGACCCGGCCAAAGTGACCCGCAGCGCCGTGCAAAATGCGGCTTCCATCGCAGCCATGATCCTGACCACCGAGGTTCTCATCGCCGACATCCCCGAACCCACGCCAATTAGCGGCGATATGGGCGGCATGATGTAGAGCGAGCCGCTCTATGCGCAGCATAAGACATTAGGGATTTCAAAATGGAACAGTGAAAGATTGGGCGAAAGTACAGCTTTTCATGGGATCGACGCTCTTACCGATACCTGCAGAATGCCTACAAGTCTACTGACCGATCCTTTTGAGGCTGGTCTACGTCATCATTGCAAATGAGACCTCACGGATATTAACATAACCGACAATTGTTAATGAGTATTCCTCTAGTAAGTTGACATTACGGACGTGGTCCTAGATTCTGGGGTTCACATCCGTGAGGTCAGGGGTGCAAGTCCAGATCATGTCGCCGGCTCGAACATGCCTGTTGGGAAACTGCCACTTACAGGCGCCCAGAAATCAAAAGACCACCCTCACCAGGGTGGCCTCTTTGTGTCGGGGATGCGGGATTTGAACCCACGACCTCTTCGACCCGAACGAAGCGCGCTACCAAACTGCGCCAATCCCCGATTATCTGAACTTGACTTTCGTGGACAGCACCACTGGTAGCGAATTGGGTTCTATGAACCGACGACCTCTTCGACCCGAACGAAGCACGCTACCAAACTGCGCCATTCCCCGAACGCCCACATTATAGAGGAATCGCTGCCGGCTGCCAACTGCGCCTAAGCGTCCGCAGGGGCGCTCGCCCGGCGGCCACGGCCGTTGGCCTCCCGCGCATGAGCGCCGAATGAGGCGCGCGTAGACAACGCATTAGATCCGCCGCAGACGCCTGGATGCGCGGAGGAATCCTGCTAGAAATCAAGTAGAACACGAATTCATGCGCGGCTGCGGTCGGCGATGCATGCCCGGCCCGACGGCAGCTCGTCTGACGTATAGGAGGTTACAATGCAGACCTCGACAACTTCGACAACCGACCGGCAAGCCCGCCTCACTCGGTGGCTGGCCGACGCGATGAACGTCCGCCGCCTCGGCTCGCTGGCCGTGCTGCTAGTGGCCACCGGCGGTTTCCTCTGGCCGGAGGGGCGCGTCGCCCTTGCCGGCCTTGGCGTGGTCGCCCTGGCGGCGCTGCGCCTGCTGGCCACGGCGCGGCTCGCACCGGCACCCGTGCCGGCACGCGCCCGCCGACCGAAGTAAGGACAATTGCCGATGGCCGGCCCCCCACGCCGGTAGTAGCCTTCTCGGACCCCACAGGTTTTGCCGACCTGCGGGGTCTTTTGCTTTTGCTCCGGTGGCAACCGGTCTTCTTCGTGCTACGCTGCTCCCCCGCGGAGGCGCCAGTCAAGGGCTGAGTAGCGCGCCGCCACCCGATTGTTCTTGACCGCGATGGCGATCGCCTTGCGCGTGCCCACCAGGATGACGAGCTGGCGCGCCCGGGTGATCGCGGTGTAGAGCAGGTTGCGCTGCAGCATCATGTAGTGGGGCATGACGACCGGCACGACCACGCACGGATACTCCGCCCCCTGGGCTTTGTGCACGCTGATGGCGAACGCGTGGACCAGCTCGTCCGCCTCCAAGAAGTCGTATGCCACCGGCATGCCGTCGACGTTTGCCGTCAACACCTGGTTGACGGTGTCGATTGCCGTGATGCGCCCGATGTCGCCGTTGTAGACGTTCTTGTCGTAGTTGTTGACCGTCTGCATGACCTTGTCGCCGACGCGATAGACCCGGCCGCCGAGCCGGCGCTCGGCCTTGCGGCCCTGTGGGTTGAGGCGGGCCTGCAAGAGCTGGTTCAGGTTATCGACGCCGGCGGCGCCGTTGTACATCGGGCTGAGCACCTGGATGTCGTCGAATGGGTCCAGACGAAACTTCTCCGGCACCCGGTTTTGCACGATGTCGGCGATCAGCTCGGGGACCGCTTCCACGTCCGGCTTGACGAAGAGGAAGAAGTCCGTCGCCTCCGGGCGCGTCTCTGGCAGCAGTCCCTGGTTGACGCGATGAGCGTTGTAAATGATGAGGCTGCCGGCAGCCTGCCGGAAGATCGTCTCCAGCCGCACGACGGCCGGCACGCCCGAGTCGATCAGATCGCGCAACACGTCGCCCGCGCCGACCGACGGCAGCTGATCGACATCGCCGACCAGCAGCAGGTGGGCGTCTGCCGGCACCGCCTTGAGCAGGTTGTGCGCCAGCAAGAGGTCGATCATGGACGCTTCGTCGACGATGACCATGTCCGCCGCCAGCGGCGCGTCCTCGTCGCGGCCGAATCCCTGGCCCGGCTGATACTCCAGCAGGCGGTGGATCGTCTTCGCCGGCCGGCCGGTCGTCTCGGCCAGGCGCTTGGCCGCCCGTCCTGTTGGCGCCGCCAACACATAGCCGAAGCCGCCCATGTCCAGCAGATCGAGCAGGGACCGCAGCGTCGTCGTCTTGCCCGTGCCGGGGCCGCCTGTGAGGATGGCCACCTTATGGCTCACGGCCGTCCGGATCGCCTCCGCTTGTTGGGGCGCCAGGGCGACGCCGCTGCCGGCATGCAGGCGCGCGAACAGGGCCGGGCTGAGGGAGCCCATGAGGCTGCGCAACCGGCTCGTCGGGTGGTCGACCAGGCGGCGCAGGCGCTGGCTTGAGCCGACCTCGGCATGAAAGACGGGGGTCAGGTAAACGGCCCGCTCCTCGCGCAAAACGTTCCCGGCCACGGCGGCCTGTCCGCCCTGCCCTGCCGGTGCCTCGCGATGGACCAGCGTTTCGCGCCGCACCAGGTCGCCGCGCTCCAGCTGGTCGAGCACGGCGCTGACCTTGTCCACCGCCACCTGCAGGATCTCCGCTGCCTCCGGCTCCAGCTCGTCCTGCGGTGCGTAGACATGGCCCTCGTCGGCCATGCGGTTCAGCGTGTATGCCAGGCCGGCCTCGATGCGGTCGGGGTCGTCGGGCGCCAGGCCGAGGGCCCGGGCGATCTGGTCCGCCGTCTTGAAGCCAATGCCATGGACGTCGCGCACCAGGCGATAGGGTGTCCGCTGGACGACGGCCACCGCCTCG
>JBFGLK010000302.1:0-4947 GCA_041576195.1 Promineifilaceae bacterium (SeqCode) | reverse complement strand
GCGCCGGCCGGCGCCCAGGCAGGGCGGCCTCCACTGCATCGGTGATGGAGGGGGCGGCCTGGCGCCGCCCGTCCGGGTTGGCAACGAGCCCGCGCCACCGCGCTGATCTGGCAGCGCCGCGGGCTGTTTCGGGCTCCAGCCGTAGCGTACGCCAGCGACCGGAGAACGTCAATAGGCACTAGTCGGGCGCCTCGCCCGTGTCGCCGAAGCCCCCCAGGCACGCCACGCAGCTCTGGCCAATCGCGCCACAGCCCCGGCCCCTTGTGGGGCGACTCGGGCGAGTCGCCCCAGCTTTACGCGCAGGCTACGCGACCTAGGTAAGTCGCGCCACAATGATCATGGGTCTATGGCCGCCGGTAGCGCCGCACCTCGAGCCGGACGAATGCGTGGCGCTCCACGAGCTCCCAGTGAGCGTCCAGCCAGGCCTCGCTGCGCGAGGTCGGCGGTGAAGGACCGGGCCGCTCGGCCACCAGCCAGATCTCCGCGCTCGACGCCGCCGTCTCCACCAGCCGATCGATTCGCCCGATGGCGCCCGTCCCGGCGGGATGCCGTGGGGCATAGGTGGCGTATGGCACTTCGTTCCAGGGCGGATCGAGCCAGACTTGCGCCTCCCCCGTCACCCGCCCATCCAGGAAGGCCACGACGCCGCGCCAATCGTCGCGCGGCGTTAGCACCGCCGTTAATCCGGCCAGCAGCGAGACGCCGACGAGCGCGACAGCCGTGGTCCCCGGCCGGCCCCGGCGCGCCGGGGTCGCGTGCAGGCTGACCCAGGCGACCAGCAGCGCGGCGATCGGCCAGATCGTGACCAGCAGTCGCTTCACGGTGTAGAAGCGGGGCACGGCGGCAACCACCGTGGCAATGGCGAAACCGGCCAGGATCCATGGACCCACCCGGCGCCGCGATGCCGGGTCCGCCAGCGCCCGGCGCAGCCAGGCGGCACCGATGCCGGCAGCCGCGGCCAGCGCCAGCAGGGCCGCCAACAGGAGCACGCCCGCCAACCCGGCCCCGCCTACCGCCTCGACCAGCCGTCGATAGAGAAAGACCGTGTCCGGGCTGTCGAGCAGTCGCACCAGTTGCGGCCCGCGCCAGGCGACAAAGGGCCACCAGGCCAGGGCCATGGCCGCCGCTGGCGGCCACACGGCGTCGAGCCGCCGCGCCCCCCGGCGCCAGTCGGCCAGCCAGATAGCCGTCAGGGTTGCCCACAGCGGGATCATGACGAAGCTCGTCTGCAGCCCGGCCCCCAGCCCCAGACCGACCAGCGCCGCCCCAAGGATCCGGCCGGCGCCCGGCGAGCGGGCGGCGACCAACCCGGCGACCAGCAAGAGCGTGGCCAGCGTGACCAGGCTGTACATGCGCGCCTCGCCGGCATACCACAGGTCCAGCGGCGCCAGGGCCAGCAGGGTAGTCGCCAACAGCGGGCCGTCGCCAGCGCCCAGGAGCCGGCGCGCCAGCCAGGCGGTCACGGCCAGCCCCGCCAGCGACGCCAGGGCCGAGGGCAGGCGGACGACGAACTCCGACTGGCTGCCCCAGGCGACGATGTTGGCCCGCAAGAGAACGTAATAGAGTGGGGGATGGCGGGGATCGACCTTGGCGTTCCAAAGAACGGCCGGCGTGTTCGTCGTGGCCACGCGCACGCTGATCGCCTCGTCCAGCCACAGGCTGTCGACGCCCCCCAGCGCAAGGCGGGCGAGGCAGCCCAGAAGGAGCAGGGCCCAGAGCAGGCGGCGCGCGGGCGCCGCCAGGCGCGCCTCAGCCGCCATGGTCGGGGGTGTCACGCGAGAAGGCCGGCTCGATGCCGGCAACCGGGGAACAGCGCTTGTCGACGCCGCGGATGTCCAAGACCTCCCGGTTCCTCTGGCAGGCCCTCGCGTCGTCGCCGGCGGGCATCAGGTCTGAGGCAATGGGTCGAGCGGCGGGCGCCGCGTCGGCGACCAACCAGCCAACCGGCTCCCACCCCTAGGGCACGCAAATGACTTCGCCGATGCGAATGGTGAAATTGGCGTCCAGCCCGTTGATCTGTTGGAGCACCTCGTGAGTCGTATTGAAGCGCCGGCCGATGCTGAAGGCGGTGTCGCCTTCACGGACCACGTAGGGCCGGCGGCCAGGGCAATACGCCGGGTTGGCCACCGGCAGGTTGATGGTGGCGCCGGGCTGGATGTCTTCGGAGTCGATGCCGTGGGTGGCCATGAGGGCCACGCCGCTGTTCTGGGCGGCGGCGATGCTGAAGAGGGTGTCGCCCTGCTGCACCAGATAGCTGACGAAGATGATCGGCTGCGCCGTGTTGACGGCGGGCGCTGGCGCCACGGTCGGCTGGGCGTCGGCCACGAAGGGGGTCTCGGTGGGCACCGGCGCCAGCACGTCCGGTTGGCCCGCGTCCGGGGCCGTCGTCGGCGGGGGTTCGACGATGAACGGGTTGAGCTCCGAGATCAGGCGGATCTCCTTTTCCGGGGCCAGGCTGACGGTGACGAAGGTGCCGTCGATGGCCAGCTGGCTCACGCCCGGCGCCTGCGGCTGGCTGACGCCTCCGGTGTCGGCCAGCGTGGGTGCCGCCGGCCGGCGCGACAGGGCCAGCATGACGCCGAAACTCGCCAGCGCCAGGACGGCCGTGCTCAGGAACAGGAACAGGATCAGGCGTTTGTTCATGGGTCGCCTCGTCGAGGAGGGCCGGCGGGCGCCCGCCTCATGTTATGTCGCCTCACTGGTGTGATTATGTTACACTTGCCGGCAGCCACTCGCAAGCGACCGCGGCGCGGCGATCCCTCGGAACATGCGGACGCCGCCGGCTACGAGGCCGGCCCGTGAGCCAGGCGCCCAGCCGGAGTGCCCATGATCTATTTGAGAGAAGACCTGGAGGAACGGGAGAACCGCGCCCTGGCGGGCTATGGGCTACGGAGCGCCGTCTCGCGCGGCCGAGTCTACCCGGAGAAGGAGTCGGCCACCCGCACCGCGTTCCAGCGGGACCGGGACCGCATCATCCACACCACGGCCTTCCGACGGCTGGAGTACAAGACGCAGGTCTTCGTCTTTTACGAGGGCGACCACTACCGCACGCGCCTCACCCACACGCTGGAGGTGGCGCAGCTGGGTCGCTCGCTGGCGCGTGGTCTCGGGGCCAACGAAGACCTGACCGAGGCGATCTGCCTGGCCCACGACCTGGGCCACCCCCCATTCGGCCACGCCGGGGAACACGCCCTCGATCAATTGATGGCGGACCACGGCGGCTTCAACCACAACACGCAGAGCTACCGCGTCGTCACCGAGTTGGAGACGCGCTACCCCGGCTTTCCCGGCCTCAACCTGACCTACGAGACCCGCGAGGGCATGATCAAGCACGAGACCGAGTATGACAAGAGCGATGCCGGCGCCTATGAACCGGAGAAGCGGGCCTCGTTGGAGGCGCAGATCGCCAACCTGGCCGACGAGATCGCCTACAACGCGCACGATCTGGAAGACGGCCTGCGCGCGGGCCTGTTCACACCCCATGATCTGAGGGAGCTCGCCGTCTGGCGCCAGTTGAAGGCTCAGATCGGCTGGGAGAACGAGCCGTTTGACGAGATGGTGCGCCGGCATTTGATCCGGGAGCTCATCGGCCTGCTGGTGACCGACGTACTCCGGACGACGTCTGCCGCTATCACCGCTGCCGGCATCGACACGGTCGAGAATCTCCAGGCGCACGAGTGCAACGTCGTCGGCTACTCACCGGCGCTGGGCGCCGACGTCCGGGCGCTCAAGGACTTTCTCTATCAGAATATGTACCGCCACTACCGGCTGATGCGCATGCAGTCCAAGGCCGAGCGCTTCGTCACCGAGCTGCACCACGCCTACGTGCGCGAGCCACGCATGCTGCCGACCAAGACGCAGAAGCGGCTTGAGGAACAGTCGGTGGAGCGGGTGACGACCGACTACATTGCCGGCATGACCGACCGCTTCGCCCTCGACGAGTGGGAGAAGCTCCACGATCCGTATAAACCCGCCTGACAAAAAAAGAGCCGCCCCCCGCAGGGGACGGCTCGCCGTGTCGTGTGCCGGACCGGCCCAGACCCTCTAATAGTTCAGCAACTCATCCACCCGCCCGGCGACGTCCGGGCCGCCGAAGTCGCCTTCCTTGGCCCACGCGGACAGCTCCACCGTCACCCGGTCGAAGACGCTGTCCTCCGGCAGGCCCTCGTCGTCGTGATAGCCCATGTCAACGAGATTGGCGTTGATGATCAGCGACGCCGTCTCCAGAACGACCGTTTCGCCACCGCGGGCGAGCACCGGCTCGCCCTTGGGGGCCAGCTTCGCCTTGAGGGCCTCGTCAAAGAAGGCGTGGTCGCTCATCAGCACCTTGGTCACCGTGCGGATGTCGTTCTTGTCGAACAGCCAGACCTCGAGCGCGGTCACGTTGCGGGGTGAGCCGGCCCCGATCGCCTCGGAGATGCCGACGCCACATTCGCCGAGGAACTCGCCGTTGGCGTTCTCGATGCTGAACGAGTCGTCGTAGGTGTCGTGGCCCCGATTGTAGGTGGTGCGGAAGCGGGCCACGGGCGTGGCCTCCATGGCCTCGTCGTCGACCTCCACCCGGGGCGCGGCCCCGGGCATCTCGCCGGTCGCGCCGTAGCCGCCGCCGCTGACCTGGGGCGCGCTCGCCGTCCCCTGGCGTTGCACCACATAGAGGATGCCGCCGACGAGGGCGGCCAGCAAGGCGAAGAGGCCGCAAATGAGGAGGAGGGCGTTGCCGCCGCCTTCTTCTTCGGCCTGGGCCGCCGGCTCCGCTGCCGGCACCGCGCCGGCCTCCGCCGCGTCGCAGCCAACCCCGTTCAGGATGGTGGCCAGCGCCCGCAGCCGCGTGGCATCGGCCGCGTCTGCGGAGGCCACGGCCATCCCGCAGGCCGCCTGATCCGCCTCGGGCCAGATCTGCAATGCAGACCGCACCCGATCCTGGTTGCCGTCAAACGCATAAAGATC
>JBFGLK010000301.1:0-4960 GCA_041576195.1 Promineifilaceae bacterium (SeqCode) | reverse complement strand
TCATCCGCGCCGACGACGCGGGGGACGTCGCCCACGGCGGTAACGGCCAGGGGCAGGCCAGTGGCCATCGCCTCCAGCGTGGCCACGGGCAGCCCCTCCCAGTGCGAGGCACTGACGTAGAGGTCTGCCGCGGCGAGCAGAGCCGGCACGTCGTCCCGCCGTCCCAGGAGGGACGTCCGGCCGTCCAGCCCCAGGGCCGCGATCTGCCGGCGCAGGGGGTCGGCGAGCGAGCCGTCGCCGGCGATGAGCAGGCGGGCGCCCGGGTGGGTTTGCGTCAGGTCGGCGAAGGCCGCCAGCAGGTCAGGCAGGCCCTTCTGGGGCTCGAGCCGGCCCACGGCGAGGAGCAGGAGCCGATCGGGCCCGTCGAGGAGCGTGGCGCGGAGAGCGGCGCGGTCGGCTGCCGGCAGCGGTGCCGGCAGGGACACCGCGTTCGGCACGACCTCGATGGGCCGCCGACCCAGGCGGCCCTGATGCGCGGCAGCGATTGCCCAGCCCACGGCCAGCACGCGGCTCGCCAGGTAGCGCAAGACCAGGTTCTCCGCCCGACCATGCCAGAGATGGGTCTGGCTCTGCATCCGGGTATTGTGTAGGGTGGTGACCACCGGCACCCCGGCCAGGCGCCCGGCGCAGCCGCCCAGGACGTTGGCCTGCGTCAGGTGCGTGTGCAACACGGTGAAACGCTCCCGCCGCAGGAAGCGGACGAGCCGCCCGAACCGGCCCGGCGCCACGAGCCGCCGGCCGGGAAA
Organism: Promineifilaceae bacterium (SeqCode); assembly: GCA_041576195.1. Classification (GTDB taxonomy): domain Bacteria; phylum Chloroflexota; class Anaerolineae; order Promineifilales; family Promineifilaceae; genus JAGVTM01. Next base: position 4,214 of record JBFGLK010000301.1, on the reverse strand, counting down.
TACGACGACGCGCCCGGCGGTCGCTTCGATGGCCCGCTGCATGGCCGGGTCGTTCGGGCGCAGCGTGATGATGGTCAGGGGCAGCTCCCGCCGGCCCATTTCGCCGGCCAGGGTGACCAGCAACTTCTCGGCGCCGCCGATCCGCAGCCCGTTGATGAGGTGGGCCACCCGGGGAGTGGGCCCCGACTCAGGCACGCTCATAGTAGGCGGCGTCCAGGCGCGCCAGCATGTCGGCGCACAGGGCCTCCACGTCCGGCGACAGGGGCACGTCCTCCCCTTTACCCACCGACGCCGCATGCACGGCGGAGACGACGTCGTCGCCCGGGTAAGGCCGGCCGACAAATCGATAGAGCGCGCTGACGGCCGCCGGCGGGTCCGCCACCAGGTCGCTGTAGCGGCACATCATCACGCGAGGGTGCCGGTCCAGCTCAAGGGAGAAGAAGAACTGGTTGCGCAGGTACCAGAAGAGAGCGGCGGCATCAAACCGATCCATCTCCTCCGAAAAATGGGCGCAGATCAGGTCGCGCACGTCGGGCGGCACGTTCTCGGCGCGCCAGTTGCTCGTATCTCCCTGGCCGAGGAAGCGGAGGTTCTTGATGCCGTTGTTGGGGCCGAAGGCGCGCAGATTGGAGAGAGCCACGTCCCGGTAGTCGCGGTACATCCAGAGTGCGCGCGCCTCCGGGAAAGCCTCCAGCAGCCGGCGCGCGTTCTGGGTCTCGACAAGGGGCTTTAGTACCACGAGCGGGAAGCGGCTGCGCGAGATGATCGCTTTGACTTCCGGCAGCGGGTTCAGGCGCAGCCCGTCCAGCGTGTCCTGGTTGGACAGCCTGGAGTGCTCCCGGAAGATCTGGGCGTGCCGGTCGCGCTCCAGGATGTGCAGCACCATGGTCGTGCCGGAGCGCTGGCAGCCGATGATGAAGAGGACGGCCGGGTCGCCCCGGTGAGGGCGCACCCAGTGATCGAATTCTTTGCGGGCCAGGCGCAGGCGTCGCCACGCTTTCTTTCGCAGGGGTGTTTTCATGGGGTTATCTCCTTGGGGCGCGGGCGGCGTTGGGCGCGGCCAGGGCGATGCCGATAAGCAGCCACAGGTAACGGGGAAAGGCCAGGTGGAGGAAGATCGAGCCGACGAGGTAGCCGGCCAGGCCGATGGCCAGGGCGGCCACGATACCGGCATGGGTGACCATCCGCCGGCTGCGAAAGGCGAGCCAGCCCTGCCACAGGCCGAAGAAAGTGCCGCCCAGGAGGAGGCCGAACGCCAGCAGGCCGACCAGGCCGGTCTCGGCGGCGATCTCCAGGTAGAGGCTGTGGGCCGAGCGGTTCTCGCGGCGCGGGTCCAGCCCCAGGTGTTCCGAATAGTCCAGATAGGAGCGGTTGAAATTGGCCAGCCCCACGCCAAGAAAGGGTTGGTCGGCGAACATCTGCGCGGCGACGGTCATCTCGCCGACCCGCTGTCGCAGCGAACTGTCTTCCAGCCGCGTGGCGTCCGTCTGGAGTGCCCCAACGTCGAACAAGGCTCCCACGCGCGTCACGTATTCGGGCGGCAGCAGCTGCCAGGCCAGCAGGGCGAGCGCCAGGGCGACCAGGAGGACGGAGGGGCGCAAGCGCGGCCCGAAGCGCCACAGCTGCACGATCAAGACGAGCCCGAGGGCGAGCAGGCCGCCGCGGGAGTAGGTGAGCAGCACCGTCAGCACGGTGACGGCCACGCCCCAGCCCGCCAGGTAACGGAGCGGGCGCCGGGCCTCGTGTCGCCAGCGGTCCCAGGCCAGGGGCACCAGGGCGACCATGATCAGGGCATAGTAGTTGCTGGAGACGACGCCGGCCGCCCGATGGGCGCGGGCCCCGCCGGCGATCCCACGCAGCTCGGCCTGGGCGAAGCCGCCGAAGGAGTTGTCGTAGGCGCCGGCGAGCGCCTGGACGACGGTGAGCGTGCCCAGGAAGATGCCGGCAGCCAGCAAGGCCCAGGTCACCCGGCGCAGGTCGCGCGGGCTCCGCAGCAGCATGATGACCAGGACCGCCACCAGGACGTCCTTACCGTAATCCACCAGCAAGGCCATCGTCTCGCCGCTGTCGCCGGCCCAGAGCAGCGAGGCGAAGCCGACCAGGCCATAAAGCGCGAGCAGGGCGACGCCGCGCAGCCAGGGGCCAGGCCGTTCTCCGTAGAGGAGCCAGCGAACCGCCACGACGGCCAGAAGCAGGCCCACGTAAGCTTTGGCCACCGACGGGGCGCCGTGAAACTCGATCAGGACGTCGGACAGGCGCGTATAGGTAATGAAGACCAGGACTAGCAGGCCTAGATCGGGCCGGCTCCAGGTGAGGGCGAGCACGGCCAGCGCGACGAGCCCGCCGACGAGAAGCACCGGGTCGGCCACCCACCAGGCCATGGCGCCGAGGGCGCCGCCGGCCAGCAAGGCCAGGGCCAGGAAGAGGGGGGCGGGTCGCCTCTGGGCGAGCGTGAGGACGGTGGTCATCGCCGGGCCTCAGGCGCGTCCCAACGCCAGGCGGACGCTGGCCGTGGCCTGGCGCAACAGGTCGCGCTGCAGCAGCCAGAGGATGGCGCCATAGACGGCGACGCCCAGGGGCACGGCGGCGGCCAGCTGCGCGACCGGCGACGCGGCGGGAAGCAGGGAGAGGGCGCCCAGCACGGCCCCGGCCATGATGGCGCCGGCGACCGTTGCCGGCACGAAGGCGGCCACCAGGCGCCGGAGGGGTGTGTCCAGCAGGCGGGCGGCGACGACCAGGTTCAGGATCCCGGCCAGGAAGGTCACGGCCACCTGGACCCAGGCCACGGCGACGATGGAGGCCGGGACCGCCGCGGCCCAGTAGAGGGCGGGCAGGAGGATCGGCAGCTTGGCCAGGGCCAGCTTGGTCAGCACGTCTGGGCGCCCCTGGGCCTTATAGACGTTGCCGATATTGAAGGTCCGGGAGCGGATCAGGGTGTAGATGGCGATAGCCGACATGACGGGGATCGCCTCGACCCATTTCGCCGTGAACAGTGTCAGGACGAGCGGGCGGGCCACGGCGCTCAGGCCCAGGGCGATGGGTACCGTCACCAGCGAGGTGTAGCGCATGGCGCTGAGGAAGCCGGCGCGGAGGGCGTCCGGATCCTCCCGGATGGCGCTGAAGGCGGGGAAGAGCACCCGGCTGGCGATGACCACGAGCTGTTTGACCAGAAGCTCGGGGACGCGGAAGGCGAGCGTGTAGACGCCGAGCGCCGCCGCGCCCAGCAGGCGACCGATGATCAGGTAGTCGGCCTGGTTGACGAGCGTGGCCAGCGCGTTGGCCGAGACGATGTTGCTACCGTATTGGAGCAGGGGGCGCACCGTCTCCCGGCTGAAGCGCAGCGACGGGCGGAAGGGCATGGCCCACCAGAGGGCGATCACGGCCAGCGCCTCACCGCCCACCTGGCCGATGACCAGGCTCCAGGGGCCGTAGCCGGCCCACGCCAGGGCGATGGAGAGGATGCCTTTCCCCGCCGCCTTCGTCACGTCGGGCACGAACATGCGCTTGAAGCCCAGCCGCCGGACCAGCAGGGAGGCATGGATGTTGCCCAGGGCGGTGATGGGGAAGGAGAGCGCCAGGACGCGCGTCAGGGGCACGGCGCGGGGATCGCCGAAGAAGCTGCCGGCAAACTCGGCCACCAGCCAGGTGAGGGCGCAGAGGGCGATGCCGGCAGCCAGGTTGAGCCAGAAGGCGGTGTTGACCACCGCCGGGTCGTCCCGGTGGTAGATGACCGCCGCGCCGATGCCCAGGTCGTTCAGTACTTCGAGGAAGCTGATGACCACGAGCGCGTAGCCGGCCAGGCCGAAATCCTCCTGCAAGAGCAGGCGCGCCAGGATGGTGGTGCTGATGAAGACCAGGAACTTGCCGCTATAGTTCGAGGCGTAGGCCCAGAACGTGCCTCGCAGCGCCCGGCCGGTCAGGCTCTCGTGGCCGGTCATGGCGCCCCCTTCGCGGCCGCGCCGTCGCCGCCGCGCTCCGCCTGCCAGACGTCGAAGCGCTGGCCCCGCACCACGTTGAGGAGCCCCAGCGCGGAGGCCGCGTTCACCATGACGAAGTGGAAGGGCAGGCTGAGCCAGCGCCGCCGGCCGAGGGACTGGTGGCGAAGGAGGTAGCCGGCGGCCGCCAGCGCGTAGAAGCCGCCCTGCCCGAGCGCCGCCAGCCGGTAGAACGGGCCGCGGCGCCAGAGACGGGGCGCCGTCACGGCCATGACGAAC
>JBFGLK010000300.1:0-4968 GCA_041576195.1 Promineifilaceae bacterium (SeqCode) | reverse complement strand
TCAGTCCCGGCACCGGCTTTGCCATCTGGTCGGACACGACGGGTACGCCATTGCAGAGCACATGGAATGGCTCCGCTTTTGGCGTGCCGGGCGGGGCTGCCGCGCTGGCCGCCCGTTTCCGCAATGTACAGGCAGCCGAGGCGCCGTTCCGCAACGAGCGTATCGTCGTCGGCGTCATCAATCAAATCAGCGACAATGTCGTCGGCCTGCGCTGGAACGGCACTACCTGGAACGCCCTCTCGATCAACCCCCTGGGAACGGCCAGCGGTGCCACGACGGCGCCGGCGACCAGTGCCGCCGTAGCCTACGAGCAAGAAAGCGGCGACGCGGTCCTGGTCTGGGACGACAACGCCCAGCCTGCCGGCAGCAAACTCCGCTACGCCGTATGGAACGGAAGCGTCTGGACGTCGCCCGCCACGATTACCGCCTACGCAGGCGCCGAGCCCAGGCAGATACGCCTGGCGGCGGACCCGAATTCCGACCGCCTGATCGCCGCGATTAGCGATGCTAACGGCTATGACTATGCGTTGGTCTGGACTGGCGCCGCCTGGGGCAATGCCGTCACGTTGGATGACTCAGCTGGAGGCGCCCTGACTTCCGTTGCGGCCTTGTTCGAGGGCCAAAGTGGCGACGCCATGGTCTTCTATGGCAAGACAGACAGCAAGCTTTACTATCGCGCGTTGTCGTCAGGCAGCTGGGGCACCGAGGCCAGCATCACCGCGCCTTCTGGGCTCGGGGCGCCAAGCTGGACAGACGTTGCCGCTAGTCCCAACAGCAACCGCATCGCACTGGGCGTCGTTACCGCCGGTCGAAACGTCTGGCTCAATGTCTGGAACGGGTCAGCATGGGGCAGCTCGATTAAGGCAAATACGAAGCCCCTTTCCTTCAATGATGGCCCAGCCGTGGCGGTCGGCGTTGAGCCGAGTAGCAGTGACATCCTGGCTATTTATGCCTTTGATGACAACAAAATCCGCTACCGTACATGGTCAAGCGGCGCCGGTTGGTCGGCGCAGCTCACCGGCCCAGACGTAGGTCAGAAGGTGCATTCAGTCGACCTGTACGTCAGGCCTGCGAGCGATGAGATGATGCTGTTGGTTCAGGATGACGGCCGAGACTTGAGTTACGCGACCTGGGATGGCGCGACATTCTCGGGCGACATCGAGCTGGAAAACGATACGGGCGAGCAAGGTTACCAGCCGTTCGCCTTTGCCTGGGACTTCACCGGCCGAATACCACCGGCAAACGGCAGTCGCACGACACTAAGCGCCAGCCCATCACTGACCGGGGATGGTGCGAGTCTCCAGATCACGCTGATCCTGACGGCGACAGACGTCATGACCGACGTGATGGCGTCCACCCCGTTGACAGTGACCGCGAGCGGAGCTACGGCAACAGGCTGCGTGGGGCCGACACTGGCCAGCCTTGACAACGACCTCGATGGCTCGGCCGCCGACAGCGTGGTTTATCGCTGGTCGTGCACGGCGAGCGCCGGTACCGAGCCGGGCGCGGTCATGTTTTCTGCAGCCGCCACGGGCACGGCTGGCACCGGCGCCTACGACTTTCCACCGGCGACCTCAAATAGCGTGCTCGTGGCGCCGACGATGTCCTTCCAGGTTCAGATCGACGATCCCGTCACGGTCGATCCCATCTGGAACCTTGCCACCATCGCCGACGCCTCGGTGATTCCGCCCTCAGCGAGCAACTCGGTTCGGACGGCGATTCTGGCCAGCATAGGCGACATGGTTTGGACCGATCTCAATGGCAACGCACAGCCCGACCCTGGAGAGCCGGGTCTGGCGGGTGCCCAGGTGTGCGCCGACGATGGGTTGATCCTTCGCTGCGCGACGTCAGACGCCAGCGGCACCTATCGCATCTTTGTTCTGGACGAGACGGATAGCTACACGGTGACACTCAGCCTCGACACGCTGCCGGCAGGCTATCAGCTGGTCAGTCCGGTCCAGCAGATCGTCTTGCCGGGGGACTTCGGCGCCTCGGGAGGCTACGTGGTCGACGTCGACTTTGGCGCACGTCCTCCTGGCGCGGGTAGCATTGGGGACACGATCTGGATGGACAACAACGAGGATGGTGTCCTCGATGTTGACGAGAATGGACTGTCCTCTGTGGGCGTTGCGTTGTTTGCCGATCGCAATGCGGATGGGGTGGCGCAGGCGAGCGAGCTTATGGCGCTGAGCGCGACCGACGCGGCCGGCAACTACCTCTTCGCCAACCTCTATGCCGGCAGCTACCTGGTTCGTGTCGATGAGAGCGCCACTGTGACCACATCGTATGGCGTCACCGCCACGCTCGGCGCAGCCATGGACGTCGTCAGCGTGGCCGGCAGCACAAGTGGCAGCCCGCCCTTAACGAACCTGCTCTCTGTCGGCCTGGCAACCGATGCATCCAATGTCCTCTCCGCCGACTTCGGCGTCAACTGGGCGGGCGCCATCGGAGACCGGACCTGGTATGATCAGAACGCCAATGACGTGCAGGATCCTGCCGAGCTGGGCGCTGGCGATGTCACCGTTGTACTCGTCTATGACCTTGACGGCGACGGGGAGATCGATCCGGGCGAGCCGGTTTTGGCGATTACGGACTCGGATGCAGCTGGCGACTACCTCTTTGCCGATTTACCTCCAGGGAACTACCTGTTGGAGGGAGACGAGTCCACCGTGCTCACGCCCCCATTCAGCGAACAGCCCGGCATACTTGGCCGCATGGTGTCGACAGGCGCCGAGCACGTCGCCGTTGCCCTTCCTGCCGGGGGCGCGTACGTCGCCGCAGATTTCGGCTTCATCGAAGCGGCGCTCGCCGAAGGCCACGTTTTCCATGACGAAGATGGCAATGGCGTGCGCAGCGGCGAGCCAGGGCTTGAAAACGTCGCCGTCACCTTGACCGGATTCGACATCACGGGCAGCCCGGTGTCGCTGACCACGACGACGGACTTCGGGGGCGAGTTCACCTTCCTCGTGATACCTGGCAGCTACACCGTCTCGTACAGTCCGGTGGACCCGAGCATACCGCCTGGGATGACGGCACAGACCACGCCGACCGCCTATGCCTTTGTCGTCGCGCCGGGTGAGGAGCGTGAGGCGCTGGACTTCGGCCTGGACCACAGCGGAACGGTGGGCGACCTCGTCTTCCACGACGTCGACGGGAATGGGCAGCTTGATGGGGCTGAGCCGGGCCTGGCCGGTGTCACGGTTCGCCTGTATAGGGACACTAACCTGACCGGCATCTACGAGCCGGGCATCGACACGCTGATCACAGCAATCGCCACGGGCTCCGACGGTAGCTATCGGTTCGAAGGCCTCGCCGACGCCACGTACTTCGCCATTGTGGACACGACTACCGTAGCGCTCACGGCGCCATTCCTCCAGACCGGCGATCCAGATGAGCCCGGCGCGTGCGTCACCTGCGACGACCTCGGCACGGCCATCGTCGACGCGGCCGGCGGCACTCCCGAGGATCTTGGACTTGACTTCGGATACCAGGTACAGGCGGTGACGTATACGGTGTCCGGCACCGTCTTCGACGACAATGGCGCCGGCGGCGGCACCGCCGGCAACGGCATTCAAGAACCCGGCGAACTGGGCATCACCGGCGTCCGTATGCACGTGATCTACACGGACACGATGGGCGTTGTCGCCACGGTGGTCGTCAACACCGATGCAAGCGGTGGTTACGTGGTGTCCGGCATACCTGCCGGCAGCGACGTGGTCATCGATGCCGATGAGTCCACGCTGCCAAGCCCCGCCTTCCAGCCGACCACGTCGGCGCTCCTGACCATATCGGCCATCAGCGCGGACCAGAACAATCGCGATTTCGGGTACGAGAAGCAGCTTGGCAGCCTGGCGGGTACCGTCTGTGTCGGGGACGGCGGCGGTACCTGCTCCCCTGGCGAAGCGCCGCTCGCCGGCATCGCTATCTCGATGCGCTATGCGGGCGTGGATGGCCTGCTGGGCACCGGGGATGATGTTATCAGCAATACGACGACCCTCGGGGACGGCACCTACAGCTTCGGCAGCCTCGAGCCCGGCCTCCACGAGATCGTGCAGACCAATGCGGCTGGCTACGAGAGCCTGAACGACGCTGATGCCGGCAATCCGGATATCATCACGCTTCTGCTCACCGTGGGTGCGAACCTCACCGGCCTGGACTTCGAGGATCGCCCCGAGCGACCGGGCGTCATCGGCAACCGCGTGTGGATCGACGAGGACGCCGACGGCGTAGCGGACGCGGGCGAGCCTGGCCTGAGCAACGTCGTGGTCGAGCTCCGCGACGCAACGGGTGCTACTCTGCTGCTCACTACAACGACGGACTTTCATGGCGGCTACGCTTTCCTTAGCCTGACGCCGGATAGCTATCAGGTGCGGGTCGACGCGACCACCCTGCCAGCCGGGCTCACCGTTTCCAATCTCGGCCCGAGCCCTGGCCAGGATGGCCAGAACCAGGCTCAGGCCTACGCAGTATCACTTGGATCCGGCCAGGAGGACCTTACCGCTGACTTCGGCTACAACTGGGCCACTCCTGGCGACGTAACCGACAACACAGGCGTCGGGGCTTTCGGCGACACAATCTACATCGACGCGGACGGCGACGGCTTCCAGGATCCGGGCGAGCTTGGCCTGGCAAGCGTCACTGTGACGCTGTTTGCCGATCCGGACGGCGATGGCGTGTACGACACACCGGCTGGCGCCCCGGTCATGAGCGGTCCGGACGGGCGTTTCATCTTCTCCGCCGTGACGGCCGGCGCCTACGTGGTCGCGGTAACGCCGCCGGCCGGCTACAGCCAGACAGGCGATCCGGACGCTACGTTAGACCATCGCACTACGTCGGCACTCCTATTGGCCCCTGGCGACGTCTACCTCAATGTCGACTTCGGCTATAGGCCCGATGGCCCGTCGGCGAGCATCGGTAACCTGGTCTGGTTCGACAGCAACGGCAACGGCACCTTTGATGCTGGAGATG
>JBFGLK010000299.1:0-4976 GCA_041576195.1 Promineifilaceae bacterium (SeqCode) | reverse complement strand
GGCGACCTCGGGTCGCGTTTCTCGCACCAGGCGCTGCAGTCGCGCGCTCGCGGTTCTTGACCAGATGAGGTCACCAAGTTGACCGATCGTGGGCCGCTCGTAGTCGACTGGCGGGACCCAGAAGCTGGCGTAGGGACTGTGCACGTTGTCCGGGTGGGCGACGCCAAAGGGGATGACCTCGTGCCCGGCTTCCTCAAGCCAACGCCACTGGTGAAAGAAGACCGTCTCGGCGCCTCCGACGGGCCGAAGGAATTTGTTGATAAGGAGTAGCCGCATCAGCGGGGCGGCCGTCTCGGCGCCTAACCGGTGAGCAGGGCGACCACGGTCTCATGGCCCCCGGCGCGTGCCATTTCGAGCGGCGTGCGACCGTCGTCGCTTCGCGCGGCGCGATCGGCGCCGCGATCCAACAGCAGCTGCACCAGGTCCGTGAAACCGTGGCTGGCCGCTTGATGGAGGGGGGTCCAGCCACCGTGTTGCGTTTCGTTCACGCGCGCGCCGGCATTGAGCAGAGCGTCGACAGCGGCGGTGGCCAGCGCCGGATCCCGGAGGGCGGAGGCGCTGTGCAGGGGACGCACCCGCATGACGTTCTTCGCGGCCAGGTTTGGATCGGCCCCAAGATCCAGGAGCAGGCGGAGCGCCAGGAGTCGACCGAAAAAGGCGGCCAGGGTAAGCGGGGTGAAGCCGTCCGGCGCATGAGCGTTCGCCAGGGTGGGCTCGCCTTGAAGGAGCGCGTGCAGGCGGTCCGTCTCCCCCAGCACGGCCGCTTCCCACACGTCCAATGCCGGCAGCCGTGCCGCCAGGAGAGCCGCAACCGCGTCCTGGCCCCTATACACAGCGGTTAACAAGGCCGAGGCGCCGTCTGGGGCACGGACCTGCGCCAGGTCCGGCGACTGGGTCAGCATCGCGTCGACCCGCTTGGCGTCGCCTGCGGCGACGGCCTGGAGGAATTCAGCTTCTGTGCTCATACCAAAGTCCCTGCGGGCCGGCGCAGGAGCGACCGGCCACGCGATTTACAGCCGGATCAGCCGCACCTGGATGATTGCCGGCACTTGCGTCAGCGCCGCGAGTACGGGCGGCGGCGGCTCGCTGTCGAGGTTGATGAACGAGAGCGCTTCGCTGCCTGGCTCGAAGCGGCCCATGCGCCATTCGCCAATATTGACATTATGCGCCGCGAGAATGGTGCCAACCTGGCCGATGACGCCGGGCACGTCGCGGTTTTGCATTATTAAGACGATCCCCTTGGGGTTGGCGTCAAGGTGATAGCTGTCTACTTGCACGATACGGGGCTCGCGCCCGGCAAAGAGCACGCCGGCGATAACATGGTCGCCGCCGTTGGCGTAGGCCCGGCTGTAGATCAGATTGGGGTAGTCGGTGGTGCCGGCATCCTGCGTCTGGGTCATTGTGAGGCCGACCTCTTCGGCCAGCAGCGGCGCGCTGATGACGTTTACCGGCTCGTCAACCATGCCGGACAAGATGCCTTGCAGCATGGCGGCCGCGACCGGCCGGATAAGCCGGTCGGCGAGTTCGCCACGCACCGATACCTCAACCCTATCGATGGTGCTGGAGGCCAGATGGCGCTGCAAGACGCCTATCTTGGACGCGAGCGCCATGTATGGCTCAATCTGCTCGAATCCTGGTCCCATGCTGAACGGCATGTTGATGGCGTTGCGCACGGCCTGGCCGCGCAGCGCTTCCAGTACCTGCTCCACGATCTCCGTGGCGACCGCGTGCTGCGCCTCCTCGGTGCTGGCGCCAAGGTGCGGCGTGTGCACGACGTTGGGCAATCCGATCAGCGGGTGACCTGCGGGCGGTGGCTCCTTGCTATAGACGTCGACGGCCGCCGCGCGGATCCTGCCGCTCTTCAGGGCCTCGGCCAGATCTGCCTCGTCGATCAGCTTGCCGCGGGCGCCGTTCACCAGGATGACGCCGTCTTTCATCTGGGCGATAGACGTGGCATTGATCATGCGCTCGGTTTCCGGCGTCAGAGTGGCGTGTAGCGTGATGACGTCCGCCTCCTTGAAGAGGTCGTCCAGATCCACGAGGGAAACGCCGAGATCGAGGGCCACGACCTCCGTGACGGCCGGGTCAAAGGCGATCACCTTCATGCCAAAGGCCTGGGCGCGTTGGGCGACGAGCTTGCCGATGTTGCCGAAGCCGACGACGCCCAGCGTCTTGCCGTGGAGCTCGGTGCCGACGAACCGCGAGCGCTGCCAGTCCCCGTCTCCCAACGACTGGTGGGAAACGACGATGTGGCGGACACAGGCGAGCATAAGGCCGATGGCCAACTCTGCGGTGGCGATGGCGTTGGCCCGCGGGGTGTTCATGACGATGATGCCGCGCTTGGTGGCCGCCGGCACGTCGATGTTGTCCACGCCGATGCCGGCGCGGCCGACAACCTTGAGACGGGTGCCGGCACTCAGCAGGTCCGCGTCGACCTGCGTGCTGCTGCGGACGATCAGTGCATCGTACTCGGGAATGAGCTCCATCAGGGCCGCCCGGTCCAATCGGGTGTGCAGGTCGTAGCTCGTGTCCGGGGCGGCGTCGAGCAGATCCAGGCCGGCCTGGCCCAGACTGTCCGAGATGAGAATGCGATACATAGGTTATCTCTTGCCAGTTTTCGGCTGGCGGGGAGTCTAGCGCGCCAGGAAGACGTCGATTGCCGCGAACAGCTCTGTCATGTCCGCGGGCTGTAGGTCTCCCATGTGGGCGATACGAAACGTCTTGTTTTTCAGCCGAGAGCCATAGCCATTGGAGATGATCATGCCCTGCGCCCGGAGGTGGGCGTTCAGGTCGGCAATGGCGACCTCGAGGTTGTTGTTCACACAGGTGACCGTGGGCGACTCGTAGCCGGGCGCTGCGAAGACAGTGAAGCCGTGACCTCGGGCCCACTCGAGGGTCTGGTCTCGCATGGCCAGATGGCGGGCGAAGCGCGCGGGCATGCCCTCTGCCAGCATGTCGTCCAGCTGGCGATCGAGCGCGTACAGGAGGGAGATCGCGGGCGTGGCCGGCGTCTGGTTCTTGACCAGGTATTGCCTCAGGGTCAGGAAGTCGAAGTAGTAGCCTCGTGCCGGCACGCGTTCCGCCTTTTGGAATGCGCGCTCGGAAACCGAACAAAAGGCCAGGCCCGGCGGCAGGGCGAATGCCTTCTGGCTGGACGTCAACACGATGTCGAGATCCCAGGCGTCGACCGGCAGATCGGCGCCCGACAGGCCGCTGACGGAGTCCACCATGATGAGAATGTGTTCCCCGTTGGGCGCCTGACGCACGGCGGCGGCGATCTCCTGGATCGGGTTGGTCACGCCCGTGCTCGTCTCATTATGCACGATGGTGACGGCGTCGAACCCCCCGCCGGCGAGGCGCTCCGCGACCTGCTCGGGCAAGATGGGCTGGCCCCAGTCGGCCTCCAGGACCTCATTCGCCTTGCCATTGGCCTCGGTGACCTCCCGCCAGCGATCGGCGAAGGCGCCGTTGACGCAATTAAGGACCTTGGTGGCCACGACGTTGCGGACGGCGGCCTCCCACAGGCCGGTGCCGGACGAGGCGGTGATGAGGATCAGGTTCTCGGTCTGGAACACCTGGGCCAGCTTCGGGCGAATACGTCCTATCAGGTCGCTGCACTCGGGCATGCGATGCCCGACCATCCACTCACCCTGGGCGTCGAGGATCTCTCGGCGGACCTCCGTCGGTCCGGGAATATACAGCTTCACATGCGTCATGGAACTTGGCTTGGAGTCGGTCATCTCGAAAGGTAATCGCTCCTGTGGCGATGGATTGGCGGGCACGTTCATAGAGCGCGAGATCGGCCTCGGCGGTCAATCGCTGGCGCACGGCGGGGCCGGCGGCCAGGAAGAGCAGAGGCGCCATGCCGGCGCTGCGCAGGTAGGCGGGGGCTTCGGTGGCCACGCGGGCGCGCTCGACCACGCCGCCGAAACCGACGAAGAGGTCGACCGCGCTGCCGGCAAGCAAGTCGCTGGTGCCGTCGCCGACGAGCAACGAGCGGCCGGGCTGGTCGCCAAGCAATTCGCGCACGATCTGGGCCTTGCCGTCGCTGAGGGTCAGCGCCTCGCCGGCGTGCGCCAGGTAGCGCGCGGCGGCGTTTGTCTCGGCGGTGGTGGTTGCCCACCAGTCTCCAGCAAGTTGGTCGTAAGTGACGCCCACCGCGCGGATGTGTGCCGGCGGCACCCCTAGATAAACGCCGAACTCGACGACCGGCTCCAGTAGCCCGCCACTGATTATGTAAACCTTGTGACCCAGGCGTTGGAGAAGGTCGATGACGGCGGCGGCGTCTGGGACCGCGTGGTTCTTGTACACTTGCCGCAAGGCCTTGATCTGGCCGCGCGTGGGACGGAGTGCCTGCAGGCGCCGGTCATAGACGTCCTCCAGGTCGAGATCGCCGTTCATGGCGGCATCGGTCAGCACCTTGATACGCCAACCCTTCCCCTTGCTGGCGGCCAAAACGTCGATGCCTTCGACCCCGGTCAGGGTGGAGTCGCAGTCGAACAAGATGTGGTCGTAGCGGGGCCATCTCATGAGCGCCCGCCTCTTGTGGTTTCAGCGCACATAACGCCGGGGATTGTACTGAGAAGGCCCCCGTTTGCCAACGTTGCCGGGAGGGAAATTGACGCGCCGCGTTATCGGCCTGGGTCGGCGGAGGAGTCGGGCCGTAGCTCTAGCAGCGCCCGATGGGTGGCCAGATTGCCGGCCAGACAGCCACGGCTCTCCGGGGTCCACGGGGCGCCACCGGGCGCCGTCAGGCGGCCACCCGCCTCGGCAATAAGGAGGCTGCCGGCCGCGGCATCCCACGGCGTGCAGCCGAAGTTGAAGTAGCCGTCGAGCCGTCCGGCAGCCACGTAGGCCAGGGCCAGGGCGGCGGAGCCAAAGGCCCGGGCAGAGTGAATGTGCGGGCCGGCGCGACCCAAAAAGGCCAATAGGGCGGCCTGGTCCGCCGGCAGGCGACTCCAGTCAAAAGCGATCAG
>JBFGLK010000298.1:0-4979 GCA_041576195.1 Promineifilaceae bacterium (SeqCode) | reverse complement strand
GGGTAGGGAGAGAAGTCCGGGGCCGGCGTAGCCGGGCCCAGGGCTCCGGCTGCCGGGAACGCCAGCAGCAGCGACGCCAGCAGCAGCGCCAGCAGGGGGACGAGCGCCCGGCCGGGGCCGGCGGGCGTCCCGGCCGGACGGGCCTCGCGCCCGGACATCGCTACGGCGCGGCCCACGCCGGCGGTTCATTCGCGTAGACCACGCGAGTCACCCGCCAGGCCCCGCCCACAAGCGCCAGCGAATAGGTCACGTCCAGCGTGTAAGGCCCGCGGCGCCCGGCGACCACGTCGACGCCGCTTGGCTCCTCTGCCAGTTGATCGTAGAGCGCGTCCTCCCACGTCTCGCGCACGGTGACCACGGCCCGGTCCTCCGCCTGGCGGTCGAACGAACGGTAGCTGGCGTGGAGCCATTGCCGCCCGAGGTATTGGTCGGCCGCGATCAGGGCGTCCAGCGCCGGCTGATAGAGGGCGACCACGTCTGGCTCCCAGCCCGCGCTGGGCTCGAGATACCAGTAGGCGAGCGGAAGCGTCTTCTGGAAGGCGTAGACGGCTTCCTGAACGGTGGCGAACTCCGTCTCAGCGGTGAAGAAGGTGGCGTTCCAGGACGGGCGGGCGGGCGCCGTGCCGGCATCCAGCATCTCGCGCCACTTCTCGTCGGTCAGTCGATCGTCGGCCGGCCAGGGGAACTCGTAGTAAGAGAAGACGCCCCCCTTGGCCACCTGGAGGAAGATCGTGCCATCGGCGGCCACGGCGGGGACGACGACGTAGATCTCGTCGATGCGGCCGACGCCCTCCTCCAGCACGACCGGGTTGGGGATGCCGTCGCCGTCCGGGTCGGGGGCGGTGGCCACGTCGGCCACGACCGCCGCCTGCGGCTCCTCGTCCATGACCGGCAGGGCGAACGGGTCTTCGTCGGGCGTGTCGCCCGAGGCCATCACCAGGTGCTCCAGCTCCCCGCCGTAGAAGCGGATGAGCCAGAGCTCGTCGTCGCTGAGTGGCTCGCCGCGCAGCTCTTTCTCGGCCATCACCTGGAAGGCGTCGGCCAGGCGGATCAGGCGCTCGAGGCTATTGGCGTCCTTCTCGCCCAGCAGGCCGCGGTCGGCCAGGCCATCCCGGGTCATGCGGGCCAGGGCGGACAGGCGGGCGTAGAAAGCGGGCACGGGTTCGACGTAGCCCTGGGCCTCCCGGGGCAGGGGCGGGCCGTCCCCGCCGCCGCCCAGCTCGGCGTAGACTTGCTTCGCATAGAGGATGGTGTCGTGTTTCAGCTCGGCCCAGCTGCCCAGGGTCGTGTTGAGCTGCTTATCCAGCCAGGCGTCGGAGCGCATGAACTGCGGATAGCCCGCTGCCGGCACCTCGAGCAGCGGCTGCAAGGTGTAGAGCCAGCCGTTGTAGAGCGTCTCGGTCCACTCCTCGGCGCTCAGGCTTGAAGTCCAGTCCCGCATCTTGGCCATCTGCTCCGGATAGCGCTCATAGGCGGTGTCGCCCAGCGTCTCCAGGATGGCGTAGGCGCGGTCCGAGCCCATGGCGGCCATCACGTCCAGGCCGCGGGGCAGCATGCGCGCGTTGCCTTCCGAGCCCACGTTGCGATAGATGAGCTGGCGGAAGATGTAGGCGTCGGGCACGAAGCGCTGGCCCATGAAGCGGAAGCCCTTGGTGTTGAGCACCTCGTCCTGGTTGACGCTGATCACCAGGCCGAGGATGCGCGGTGGGGGCAGGGCGTCGGTCGCCTCGATGAAGGCGGAGAGGCGCGTCTCGTCGGCCACCGTCGCCAGGTCTGGCGCCGGGCCGTAGATGGCGGCCATCACGTCCAGGTATTGGAAGGCGGTCAGGTCGTCGCTGCGGCCGACCAGGAAGGCGGTCGGGTCGTAGAGGTCGCGCCAGACGTCGAGGGCGGGCTGGTCGGCGGCCCGGGCCTGTTGCAGGGCCTGAACCAGGAGCAGGGCGGAGCGGGTCTCGGCCCGGCCCACCTCGGGGTCGTCGGTGCGCAGGCGGAAGGTCAGGCGGCCATACCACATCATGGCGCGGAAGTAGGCCTCCAGGTCGTCGCTCAGGGTGTAGTGGCCGCGGGGGATGTATTGAGTGTAATCCTCGCCGGCGATCAGGCCGGGGAAGATGGCGGAGGGGGCGATGCCGGCAGCCTCGTCGATGCGGGCCAGCTCGCCCGCCACCAGGTCCATCGCATAGTCCGGCACGATCACCGTCGGGTCGAGCAGCCGGCTGCCCACGCCGACGAAGGCCACGGCCCGCCGGGCGGCGTCTTCCCACGGGGTGCCGGCCAGGGCCTGATATTGGGCCTCGGTCTCGGCCAGCATGGCGGCGTTCAAATCGCGCAGCAGGGGGATGAACGCCTGGCGCTCGGCGGTGCGCAGCACCTTGTCGAAGATGAGATGGTAGCTGTGCAGCAGCGAGTCGCTGGTGACGAAGATGGGTACATTCGCATAGCGCGCCTGCTCGTAGACGGTGAAGAACTCCTTCTCCACGCCAGGGCTGACCACCACGCCGCTCTGCGCCAGGCGCGCCCGCTGGTCGGGCGAGAAGACGAAAGGCACCAGCACATTGCTCAAGTCTGGGGCGATCGGCTCCTCGACCAGGGCGGGGGCGGCGTCCACCGGGCTCTCGCGGAAGCTGGCAAAGCGCGGCATGGGCCGGATCGCCACCTCGCCGGCCGGGACGGTGGGGACAGCCGTCGGCGCCGCCGTGGGCGGCGGGCTGGTGCGCGTGACCGCGGGGATGACGATCGTCGGCGAGGCCACCGGCGGGATGGTGGGCGACGGCACCGCCGCCGTCACGGCCGCGGTCGGCGTCGGCGTCGGCGCCTCGCGGCAGGCCGCCAGCCACAGGGCCGCTATGACGAGGATGAGCAGGAAGGATAGGGCGCGTTTCATGACGACACCTCCGGCGATGATTGGGTGAACAGGGACGGGTCGGGCCCCCCGGCCCGGCATCGGACACGATTAGTCCCCCTATTATAGTCATCTGCCCGCGCGCGGATAGCGACTTTCGACGTATCCTGGCCGAGCACCCTCCGGCCCTCGGTCTGAACGGCCCCGGGCCCACACCCAGCCGTGACGATGACGATTATGAGTAGTCGCCTCGAATAACGTCGAATGAGTGACGCGGCGGGGGAACCCGGGTACGATATTCCGTCTGCTAGTTACACCCAGGTTGAGATCACCACACTCTTGTGACCTAACCTGGGAGTTGTTTTTGGAGAAAACTGAATGTCGAAGAAGTTGTATGTCGGAAATCTGTCGTTCGCGACCACAGAAGAGCAAGTTCGCGAACTCTTTGCCCCATTCGGCGCCGTTGAGTCGGTGGCCATGATCACCGATCGGACGAGTGGCGAGTTTCGCGGGTTCTGTTTCGTGGAGATGGAGACGAGCGCGGCGAACGCGGCCATCAAGGCGTTGGATACCACGGAGCTGGACGGGCGGGCGATCAAGGTCAACGAAGCAAAACCGCGTGAAGATCGATCGGGCGGGCAGAGAGGCGGCGGTTTCCGCGGCGGCTATGGCCGCTCGCGCTAGAATGGAGCTGTTTCTTTCGTAAGCTGACGGCTCACTAACGACGAAACAAACGGCCGCCCTGGCAACCCATTGAGTTGCCAGGGCGGCTTTTTTTCTTGCCAGGAGACAGTCCCGAAACCCGAACCCTGTTTACTGCCTATTCGGCGCGGGCATAGAACTGGAAGCCGCTTTCGTCTCCCAGGCGCACGGCGTTGACCGCGCCTGTCTCGTCCCGCAAGAACCGGGCCGTGAACGGCAGCGTCCGGGAGAAGTAGGTGTCCGCCTCCCCGGCCAGTGGGTGCAGGCGCATGGGAAACCAGAAGGGGAAGCGGCCATAGAGCTGCCCATCGGCCACGAACGCCTCGAACCCGGGCCCGGTCATGTCGCCATAGCGGCCGGCGTAATCGGCGAAGCGAGCGGGGTCGGCGACGCCTTCCTCCAGGAGGACGGGCAGCGCCGCCAGCGCCGGGTCCAGCAAGTGGCGCCCCACCACCTCGGCTGGGAGCCAGGCGTTCGCCAGGACGACCACGCCCCGCCCCCGGTCGGGCGAGAAGCCGACGTAGCTATTAAAGCCCAGGGTGGCGCCCCCGTGCTCGATCACCTCGAGCTCGCCCGGCATGCTCAGTTCCCAGACCAGCCCGATCCCGTTGTCCGGCCCGCGCTCAAACTGGGGTTGCTGCGTCCGGCGGATAGCCGGGGCCAGGTCAGTCTCCAGCAGGCCCAGCTGGGCCGCCACGTAGCGAGCCAGGTCGGCCGCCGTCGACTGGAGGGCCCCGGAGGCGAGCGAGATGCAGCCGATGCCGATGGGGTCGGCCGCCGTCTCCCCGTCCTGGTAGCCCGTGGCCTGCCGGGCCGCCTGGTCGGGTGTCGGGACATAGACGGTGTCATCCAGGCCAAGGGGCGCCATGACCCGGTCGCGGAGCAGGGGATCGAGGGGCTCGCCATAGACGCCCTCGAGTGCCAGGCCCAGCAAGCCCAGGCCCCAGTTGGAGTACTCGTAGCTCAGGCCGGGCAGGCGGTCCAGCTCGTGAGCCGCCAGGGCCTCCGCCATCTGGTCGCAGGTGACGTCTTCGCTCACAGGCGGTTCGTCCGGCGACGGCATCAGCGCGGGGGGCCAGCGCGGCAGACCCGAGGTGTGCGTGGCCAGCTGGCCGAAGGTGATGGCCCGCCCGGCCAGCGACGGGGCCACGACGCCGGGCGGCAGGAAGTCGGCCGCCGGGTCGTCGAGCGCGACCCGCCCCTCCTCGACCGCCTGGGCCAGGAGCAGGCCGACGAACGTCTTGGTCACCGAGCCGATCTCGAAGAGCGTGTGCTCGTCGACGGGGCGCGGGTCGTCGTAGGCCGCCCGGCCATAGGCAGCGAAGGAGATGCCGCTGGCGTCGACTACGGCCACGACGAGGCCGGGGGTATAGCCATCGTCCACCAGGGCGCGGATGGCCGCCGCGACGTCTGCCGGCACCCCCGGGCCAGCCGG
>JBFGLK010000297.1:0-4996 GCA_041576195.1 Promineifilaceae bacterium (SeqCode) | reverse complement strand
GGGATGGGTCGACCCGGGGCCGTCGGGCGGCGGGGGTCAGGCGGGGGCGTGGCCGTTGGTCGGGGGATGAGGGGCCGGCAGCAAGATGCGGAAGGTCGAGCCCACACCCACCGCGCTCTCGACGGCGACCTGCCCGCCAAACTGCTCCACCGTGGCCTTGACCGTGGCCAGGCCCAGGCCGGCGCCAGGGATGTTGGATTGGCCCGCCGCCATGCCGCGATAGAACCACTCGAAAATGTACGGTAGATCCGCGTCGGAGATCCCCACGCCCTCGTCGCGCACCTCCAGACAGACCATGTGGCTGTCGCCGTCCACAAAGGTGCGCAGGGCGACGGTGCCGCCATTGGCGTAGGTCACCGCGTTTTCCATCAGGTTGCTGGCCATGCGATGCAGAGCCCGCCGGTCGGCCATCACGATGGGCAACGCCGGATCCAGATCCTGCGCCAGCGTGATGCCTCGGCCGGCAGCCTCGGACTGTCGCTCCTGTACCACCTCCGACACGATGCTGTTGAGAGCGATCGGCTCCAGGCGGGCCTCCAGAAGATCCTGGCCGATCTGCGAGTAGTTCAGGATGGGCTCCACGATGTCGACCAGGCGCAGGGTCTCCCGGCGCAGGACGTTCAGGTAGTGAGGTCGCTTTTCCGGCTTGCCCTTCTCGAGCAGATCCGAATAGAGCCGCAGGTTGGAGATCGGGGTGCGCAGCTCGTGCGAGATGTCGGAGACGAACTTCGACTTTAGCTTGTCCAGCCCTTTGAGCCGCTCGTTGGCCAGCGCCAGCTCCTGGGTTCGTTGGGCCACGTGGGCCTCAAGACCTTCCATCACCTGGGCCCGGTAGAGTGCGCTGCCCGTGATGTCGGCCACCGCCGTCAGCAAGCGTATCTCGTCCGGTGTGAATTCGCGCACCTGGTCGAGGCCGACGTGCAACACGCCGATGACACGCTCCCCGGCCCGCACCGGCAGGGACACGACCGAGCCCAGCGGATCGCAGAGTGACGACTCCTCACCTGCCTCGAAGAACAGTGGATCCTCTCGCAGGACCGGCGAGACGCGCACATTGCCGGTGCGGGCCACGTACCCGGTCACCCCGACGTCGACCGACTGGCGCCGGTCTCCGCCTCGCCGCTCCGGCGGGTGCATCGCCCGCCGCACCAGATCGCCCGACTCGGGCTCGACGAGATAGAGCTCCGCCTGCACGCCCGACACGATCTCGAGCACCTTGGGCATCACCAAGGGCAGCACGTCGTCGACCGTGCGCGTGGCCCGCAACAGCGCCGAGATCTGCGTCAGCGTTTCCAGCTCGCCTGCCCGCCTGGTCGTCTCGGCGAAGAGGCGCGCTTTTTCCAGGGCGACGGCCAGCTGGTCGGCTACCGTCTTCACCAGGGTCAGCTCGGCCTCGGCAAAGCGCCGCAGCGTGGTGCTGCCCACGCCCAGCATCCCGAGGACCTGCCCCCCGACGCGCAGGGGCGCGAAAACGGCCGCGCTCAGCGTCGCCGTCTTCTCCGCCGCCAGCGGGAGCGGATCAAAGACATCCACGTGCACCGTCTCGCCGCCCTCGATGGCCAGCCTCACGGCCTCGTCTTCCAGATGGGAGACAAGCTGTCGCTGTTGCCCGTCGGCCCGCCCGCCGAAGATGCCGGTTTGGGGCAGCAGGTCGGTCAGCGGACCAAAGCCCTGGACGGCCGCCACCTGATAGCCGAACTCCTCGACGAGATGGTGGCTCACGGCTTCGACCATATCCGTCGCTCTAAGCAGGCCGCTGATACTGCTGGTCAGCTCGTTGAGGCGGGTCAGCTGCTGGGCGCGATGGCCGGCCTGCTCAAACAATTGGGCGTTGCGCAACGCCAGCGAGATCTGGTTGGCGACCGACTCCACAAAGCGACGCTGACTGCGGCTGAACTGGCGTGGCGTGAACGACTGTAGCGAGAGCGCGCCGATCAACCAGTCGCCCACGAGCAGGGGCACGCCCAACCACGAACGTACTGGCTGGCCCGTCGTGCGTGGCTCTGCCGGCAGGCCCTGGCTCTGCAGATCTTCGATGTAGAGGGTGTTTCGCCGCTGCATGACCCAGCCGGTGAGCCCGCCGTCCTTCAAATTCAAGCGAAGACCGTCCCACTCGCGAATCGGCAGATCTTCCTCGACAGCGCGAACGACCTCCATCTGGTTGGCTTCCTCGTCGTAGAGAGCCACCAGGAAGACGTCCGGGTCCATGAGGTCACTCACCTGGGCGTATAGCTGGTCGACCAGTCGCTCCTTGTCGAGAATGCCGCCCGTCACGAGGGCCGTATCGTAGAGGCCGGAGAGCTCCTGGGCCTGCTCGCTGACAGCCTGATAGAGGCGGGCGTTTTCCAGGGCGATGGAGACATGGTCGGCCAGCAACTCTAATAGCTCGCCGTCCCCCTGAGTGATGCCGTTCGGCTCCCAGCTGCTGACGGCCAGGATGCCAGAGACACTCCCCTGGCGTCGCAATGGCACGGCCAGATGGGCGCGCATCATCGGCAACCCCTGGAACTTCAGGTCGTCGCCCAGGGTCGTCACGTCTTCAATCAGCAGCGCCTGGCCATTGTCGATGGCCCCGGCAAAGAGCGGATGGGTCACGGATGGCGCAAAGTTGGCGACGAAGGTGCCGTCGCCGCCATAGCCCCCATAGCCGGCCTGGAAGACGAGCCGGTCTCCCTCGATGAAAGCGATGGCGGCGTTGTACAGCTTGAGGTTGCGCGCCAACAGGCTGACGATTTCATTGAGAAGCGTGGGCATATCCAGGATGGAGCTGATCTGCCGGCTGACGTCGAAGATGGTGGCCAGCTGGCGCGCCTGGCGCCGTTCGTTCGCTTCCCGTCGCAGACGCTCGATGGCGATGGCCAGCTGGCCGGCAATCGTGGTCAACAGGCGCTCGTCGTCGTCGGTGAAGTTGGCCAGTCGGGTGCTCTCGGCGTTGATGACGCCGATGACCCGATCGCCGACGCGTAGCGGCACGCACAGCTCCGAGCGGGTGGCGGGATCGCCGCTCCAATAGACGTCGAGCGCCGCGATGTCGTCGATGCGTGCCGGCAGGCCGCACGCCGCCACCTGGCCCGTCACGCTCTCGGCCAACGGGATCTCGAAGAGACGCACCTTATCCCGCAATTGATAGGACGGGTGCACCCGCAGGAAGTCGCTACCTTCATCCCAGAGCAATACGCCGAAGTTGTCCGGGTAGAGGCTCGTGCCAATGATCTCGGTCGCCTCGGCGATCAGGCTGTCTTCGTCCGTAGCCTGGGCGCCCGCGGTGGATACGGCCTGCAAAACCGAGAGCTCCGCCAGCTGCCGCCGCTGCGCCCGCTCGGTGCGCTTGATCTCCGTGATGTCCACGCCCACCAGCACGATCTCCTCGCCCTGGCGATACTTGTGGGCCACGATCAGGAAATACTTGACGTTGCCGTTGACCTCGACATTCAGCTCCAGCTTGCCCTCCGGATCCTCGTTGGCGAATAGCTCGGCCACGAACGCCCGGATCTGGGGACCCGCCTCCGGCGAGTCGAAACCGAGAGGCCGGCCCACGTAGTCGGCTGGCTGCAGGCCGTGTAGGGCCGCCAGCTGCTTGTTGACGGCCAGGTAGTTCAGGTTGGCGGAGATCCAGGAGATGGTTGCGGGCAACGCCTCGAACAGGATGGCCATTCGGTCCCGTTCCCGGGACAGCGCCCGCAACGCCTGCACGTGGCGAGTGACGTCCCGGGCCATGGCAAACAGCTCGTTTTGGCCGTCCGCCTGGGGATAGGGCGTGATCGTGATCTCGGTCACGGCCCACTTGTCCGCCCGGGTGCGCAGGCGAACGGCCGGCAGGCGCTGCGTGACGCCGGCGGCGGCCTCTGACAGGGCGACGGCGAAATTGACCTGCTCGTCCGCGTGTACCAGTTCCACCAGGCTCTTGCCGATCCATTCCCCGACGGGCCAACCGGTGATGGCGGTGAACGCCGGGTTGATGGCCCGCAGCCGACCGTTCAGGTCCAGGCTGAAGACGATGCTGTGCGAGCCGGTAATCACTTGCTCAAGCTGGTTCGTGCTTGCCCGGAGTGCCCGTTCCAGCCATTGGCGCCGCGAGCGCTCAGAGCCGTACGCCAGCTTCTGGCCGACGAGCGCGCAAACCGTGCTGTCAAAGGCCGAGGCGTCAGGGCGGGGCAGGAACAACTGGGTCGGGTTGGCCACCGGCGGCGCCTGGTCGGCCGGCAGCAGGCAGATGGCCGGGACGTCGCCAAGCAAGGCCGGTAGCTCCGCCGCACAGGCGGGGTCAAAGCCGTGCAGATCGACGATCACCAGGTCCGGTGAGGCGGCGGGTCGATCTTCGCCGGTCAGCGTCTCTCGATACGCGTCCCAGGAGGTGACCAGGGCGAGGGTGGCAGGCGCGAAGGCGGACTCCAGGAGCGTCCGCAGCGACGCCCCTTCGTCATCATGGGCCAGGATAAGAAGCGATGGTTGTGCCATGAAGTGGTTTCACCGGTCGTCGCCGCCCGAGGCGCGCGCCGGCGCGGTCCTCACTGGCTATCAGTTTAGCGCAAAGAGGGGGATTCGCGAGGCCCAATGCGTGGGCCAACGTAACACTCTTGTACCAAAAGCCGGCGGATCGATGCTCTGCGGCGAGCGTCGCCCCCGGCAACCGCTCAGCCAGAACCTTCGACCGATTGGCGCACGATCCGGGCCACGATGGCGCGCACCGCCTCCAGGTCGGGCGTGAGCGCCGTGGCGGCGCTCGGGCTGGCGGGCAAGGGCGAGGAGGGCCTCGCCGGCGGGCTGAGCCGGCGCAAGGTGGGCGCGTGTGCCGTGCCGGCATGACAGACGCCGCAATGCTCGCAGAAGGCCACCTCTTCACCCGGGTGGGCCAGGCCCATGGCCCGTCGCTGGGCCAGCAGCTTCTCGACTTCGGCCGGTGACAGCGGGTTGTGCACGCCCAATTGTGCCAGCATATAGCCAATACGAGCGTTTTGCTCCACCGTCTCCAGGCGCATGAACGCCTGCATCGGCG
>JBFGLK010000296.1:0-5002 GCA_041576195.1 Promineifilaceae bacterium (SeqCode) | reverse complement strand
GAGGCGGGCTCGCCGGGCAGGCGGGGGCAAGTCGCGCAGTGCCCACCAGGCAGCGGCGATGCCCAGGATGCTGAGCGGCACGTTGAGGTAGAACTGCCAGCGCCAGCTGAGAAAGCGCACGAGCAGGGCGCCGTAGAGCGGACCCCAGACCCAGCCGGCGGTGTCCACGGCACCCAGCGTGCCCATGGCCGAGGCCCGCCGCTCGGGCGGGTAGAGGTCGCCGATAATCGCCATGCCAATGGGCACCATGGCGCCGCCCCCCAGCGCGGTCAGGACTCGCCCAACCAGAAATGTTGGCAGCGTCTCCGCCAGTGGCACCCAGATCGATCCGGCCAGGAAGAGACCCATTGCCGCCATGTAGACGGCCCGCCTGCCCACGATGTCGCTTACGCGTCCCATGAAGGGCATGACCACCACATAGGCGATCAAGTAGGCATTGACGATCCAGGCGGCCTGGTCGAGCCCATCCGGCAGCGGGATGCCCAGGTCAAAGATGATCGGGCGCAGCATCGTGGTGACGACCGTGAGGTCGTCGGCAGCCACGAACACGCCGAAGGCGATGACTGCCAGGGCAACGCGCGGGCCCGGGCGTGGAGTCGACGCGCTCACGTCTCGGGCGGACGAATCGTCAGGGGGGCGTCGAAGGCGGCAAACGTGATTGTCCAGTCGCTGGGCTCGCCCGTGGGGCTGGCGCTGCTAAATTGCAGCATGGTGATCCGCCGGGTGGCCAGGTCGATCCAGATCGTGGCCGCGATAGACGCGTCCTGGGCCAGGCCCGCGGTCAGCGCCGCGACGCGCTCGCCTGCCACTTCCGCCTCGATCTGGGCGACCGAGACGCCATCCTCACCGCCCACGTCGACAATCCGAGCGGACACCACATCCTCGCGCAACAGGGGCTCAAGCCCGGACGCTTTGTCAAAAAGGATCGCCGGATTGAAGCCCCAGCCGGGTGGCAGTTTCTCCCAGCGCCCACTTAGTGGGTTGGTCACCCACTGCTCGGGCCCGATCGCGATGGTTTGCAGCTCGAGGTTGATGCCCGGCCCCTGCACCCTGATGGTCCCCCGCATGGCGTCCGGGGCTGCGTAGTCCCCGCTGGCCGACGTCAGGTTGAGTGTCCCGGTCGCATCGAGATAGGCAGGCCCACCGGCCCGCGTCATCGTCCAGCGGACCGTCTTCAGGTCGGCCATGGCCCCGCCGGCCTCACGTAGGATGGCCGCGGGATCCGGCGTCGGCGTCATGGTGGGCGCGGGCGACGGCGTGGGCGGTGGGGGCCGACCGCACCCAAGCAGCGCGGTCCCAAAGGCCATGGCCGCCGCAAACGCCAACAGTCTCGCGGATCGCCGGTGTTCGCGCATCGCGCACCTCCCGCTGGCTACAGGTAAAAGCTCTTCAGTGCCGACGATATGTCGGCGGCGATGTGGTGCCATTCGGCTGCCGGGTCGCGGCGCACGGTCAGGTCGCTACCCTCGAGGCGTACCTCGCGTAGGCCGGGGATCGCCGACAGCGCCTGGGCCATGGGTGACCCCTCCTCCAACGCCGGCAACGCCGCGTAGTGCTCCGGCGGCCCGTCGGTCAGTCGCAGATTTGTGTGAAAGACCATGACGTCCGGGTCCGCCGTCGTCTCGGGTTCAATCGCGATGTATTCAGACATAGCACGCTCGATTATAGCCAAACGCCGCCCCCTGGGGCAGCATTGCCGGACGGACCTCGTCCCAGTGGCCAGCTTGAACGTATCGGCGGAACCCTCGCCCGCCGGTTGCTCGTGCCGGGCCGCCGCATCGCGGGTATACTGACCGCCAGCCGGTCTGTGAGCGTGGAGGATGTCGATGAGTCGATTCTTTAGCTTCACTGCTGGGGCGATGTGCGGCGCCCTGCTTGGCGCTGCCGCCGTGCTGCTGCTGACGCCGAGCTCGGGCAGCGATCTCCTGGCCTCCGCCCGGGGGCACTGGGAGAATGCCCTGGCCGAAGGCCGCAAGGCGATGGAAGCGCGCCAGAAGGAACTGGAGGCGCAGTTCGACCAGATGAAGCGGGCCTGACGCGCTTGGCGGGCGGCTAAGGCTCGACCTGAAGCCAGTAATCGGCCAACACGCCGGTGAACGGCGTCTGCGGCATGATGATCAGCGTCGCGCCGCGGCGGCTCAGCTCCACCTGCCAGCGCCCCTGATTGCGCTCATCGAGCACTAGCGTTTGGATCGCGTAGGGCGCCTCCCTCTGCACGAGCTGGAGCGACCAGCGCTGCGGAAGTGACGCGCCGCCGGTCACAAAGCCTGCCGGCACCCACAGATCGTCGCCCACCCCGTCCGGCGGATCGACGCCACCGATTCGGAGGCCGGCCACGGCAAACCCCCCTTCCCGCTGCGTGGCGTCTGTCAGGACCTCAAAGCGGAGGATCGCCTCCGTCCCCCCGAGCGCGTCGAGTGAAACCGACTCAAAGACCCAGCCGGCGCGATCGTTCGCTGCCCTCGCCGAGCGACCGCCATAAGCGGGCCCAAACAGGCCGGCCACCGCGTGGTCAGGCGCCAGGATGGTCCACGACTCGCCGCCGTCAGTCGAAGCGGTAAGGTAAGCATAATCCCAGCCCTCCTCCAGGTCGAACCAGGCCCAGAACTCCAGCGTTGCCGCGGCCACGCCGCGCAGATCGACCTCCCGCGTCAAGGTGGCCGCCAGGTTGTCGACCGCCGGCGCCAGCCAGAACGGCTCGCCGGTGGGCGGCGGGCCGTCCGTCACGGGCACGAGGGTGTCCCCGGCGAAAGTGATGGTCACGGGCCCGCCGCGACTCAACTCAACATAATGTACGCCGTATTGGGCCAGCCGGTCGGTGGTGGTCGCGGGCAGCCGTTTCCACACGCCCCGGCGCAGCGGCTGGTCCAGCGCGAGCGCGGCGTAGTTGTGCGCCGGTTGCTCGCTCGTCCCGTCGAGCAAGTTGGCCACCGCCCAGGCGGACAGAAACGCCGACAGCGGGAGGCCGGGACGCCACTCGGCTAGCACTGCCTCGACCGCCTCCAGGCCGTTGGCCGGCTGGTGGAACAAGGCCTGGAGCGCTTCCAGTCCCAATTGCTCCCAGACGTAGACCGCGAGCAGGAAGGCGGCCCCATAATGAGCGTACACCACCTTCTCGCTCGCCTCCCAGCGGTTTAGCTGAACGTCCGGCATGGCCAGCCAGTCGACGTGAGTGTCCACCGTTTCCAGCCCGAGGACAAGCTCGGCTGCCTGGGCCAGGCCCTCGTCCAGCCAGGTGGTCTCATTGGCATCGCGATGCCACTGCGTCAGGTGCATCACTTCGTGAGCCAGCGTGCCGAAGTAGATGTCTTCGCCCGGGTCGAGTTGCGACATGTTCAGGTAGACGATCTCGGCCTCGTTGGAGGCCTCGACGATCGAGCGGGGGTATTCGTCGCTCGCGTCGAAGTAGCCGAGCTCTGTATCATCGGCGAAGCGGGCCAGGTGGAGGACGTGGAAGCGCGGATCGCCGTCCATGCCCGGCTGCCAGGGAGTGCCGAACAGGCGCGTCAGCGTCGTGTAGTAGTCCGTCTCGAAACGGCGGACCGCCTCGGCCAGAGCCGCCTCATCAATATCGAGCCCATCCTCTACCCAGACGGCCATGTGCTCGGTGACCAGGACCAGCAGTGCCCAGGTCTCGCCCGAGTCCGTGACGAAGCGGCGCCGGTCGCCGGGCTGGTGGGCGGAAGCGGCGGTGGTGCGCGGCCCGGGCGGCCGCGCCCCCAGGCGGCGCGCGCTCTCGAAGTAGTCCTGCGGGGGGTAGTCCGCTCGGCCCAGCGCGTCCAGCAGGGCAAACGCCGCCGGCGGGGCTGGTTGGGTGGAGATCCGTGATGGCAGGCTCTCGAACGACAGGGTCGCGTCCGGTGCCATCGGCGTGCCGATTGCCCACGGCATTGGGGAAGGTGGCGTGGGCGGCACGGCGCCGGCATCCGCCGGTCGGCTGGAAGCCGCCGGCGATGGCGGCGGCGTCTCCACAAGCGCCGTGACGGACGGCGTCGGCTGACGCCGTTGCCAGAGCATCGACGCGCCGGCCCCGAGCCCGACGATCGCCGCGCTCAGGGCGCAGATCGCCACCAGGCAGCAGCCCAGAGTCAGGAGACCGAACCGGCGCCGGCTGCGCTCGGCCGCGTTCACGGCGCCTCCACGGGCGCCAGCGCCACCCGATAGGCTGCCGGCATAAGCGTCCCCGGCGTTACTCCGGAAACGACCAGGATGGCCGTCTCGCCTTCCGGCCGTGGCGTGACCACCCAGCGACCCCGCCCGTCCGCGTCCGGCCGCCACGCCTGCACCTCGACGGGGGAGCGATTGAGAAGCGCCAGCCTTAGCAGCCATTGCTGCGGCACGGTGTTCGTGTGGCGCACGAAGCCGGCTGCCTGCCACTCACCCGGGCCGGCCTCCACGTCGTCGACGAAGCCGAGCTCGGGCAACGCAATATCGTCCACGGCAAAGCCGGCCTCGTGATGGGCCTGATCGTTGATCTGCCGGAGCTGCACGTGGACGGACCCGCCGGCAAATGGGGTCAGGTCGACGGTCTGTTCCACCCATGCCGGCTCATCGCCGGGGCCACTGATCCCGGTCAGGCCTGGCCCGTAGCTGTTGCCATGCGGGTCCGCGCGCGTCGTGTAGATCGTCTCCAAAGGCTGCCAGGTCGCCCCGCCGTCGGCCGACGCGGTGATGTATGCGTAGTCCCAGCCGGACTCCAGATCATACCAGGTCCAGAGACGCAGCGTCGCCCGCTCGAGACCGGAAAGGTCGAACGAGCGAGTGAGCGACATGTCGGCGCCGTCTGCCGGCAACGTGCTCCAGAACGCCGCGCCGCTGTGGGCAACGGCCGGCAGGAGGGGCACTTCGGCCGTGCCCGTGAAGACCAGCGTCGCGGGCTCCTTCAGCTCCAGCCGCACGTAGTCGACGCCGAACGGCGTGACGGCCTCCGCGAGCGTCTGGCCCGAGCGGTCGAGCACGGCCACCGCTTCCAGGGGCGGCACGTCGATGGCCCGGTAGGCAT
>JBFGLK010000295.1:0-5025 GCA_041576195.1 Promineifilaceae bacterium (SeqCode) | reverse complement strand
TATCCGGGCGATGAGGGTTGCTGGCGCTGGCACGCTGGTATCCCTGGCCTTGGTCCTGTCCGGTATTATACGGAGATGCGGCAGATACCGAAACTCCAGGGCGCAGGATGTATACAGCCTGCACGAATCAGGCACGCCCACCAACAGCGCGGCGGCAGGCTGGGTAGGTGGCTGCTCCTGGCAGATCGGCCGTAGGTGGCCCATCGCCTCTGTGGCGCAGACCTGCCGCGATCGAACAGCTCCCATTCACTAAGGTGATGCAGGGGATAGACAATCGCTGTTTCGCATAGGACTGCTCACAAACAGCACAACCATCGGATACCCCGCGAGCCCGACCAGTGCCCGGTCGATGGCTGGCTGCAATCGCGCGTTAAGCCACTCCACCGCGTATGGATTAGGCACGGCCACAGTCAGGCGCAGGGGCGTGCTGGCGGTGGGCACGACCCGGCTGCCGGCAAGCAGGAAGTGGAACATGCTCCCGGTCATCTGTGGTCGTAGTTCGCGCAGGGCCGCGTCCCACAGCGTCGCCGGGGTGAAGGGCAGGGGGCGCAGCGGACGGCCAAGGTAGACGAGGAGCAAATAGGCTAGCGCGTCCGGGCAGAAGTCCCAGTCCGCCGGCGACCAGCCCACCACTCGCCCATCTTCATCTCTCACCGAAAATGGCGACACGTGCCAGGCCTATTCCCATCCATGCCGGCAAGAAATGTGTGGCTCGTTAGGCTGTTGACTATTTGACCAAACGACTACCTGGACCGCCCCTTACTCTTCCACCGCCACCACCCCCCGACACCGCGGATAATCCGGGCACCCCCAGAACTGCCCGCCGGCATTCCGCCCCCGCGCCGCGGTGCGCAGGACCATGGTGGCGCCGCATTGGGGGCAGGGGGGCGCCCCGTCGGGACGTTGTTGTACGGGCGCAGCCTGCTGCGCCCGGTCCGACGCCATGCCGGCACGTGCCGGCACCGCCTCCGCCGCCCCCCGCTCGCCCATCCCCTCGGGCCCCGGCGCCGGCGACGCCTCCGCCATCCCCGCCTGCCGCCGCAGGAACGCGCCCAGCTGCTCGACGGGATAGCCGGTCCGGGCGGGCACCCGGGCGATGGGCAGGCCCGCCGCCTTGAACACGCCTTCCACAAAGGTGTCCCGCTCGCGCCGGTCGGCGCGCCGGTGGCTGCGATCGTCCAGCTCGACGCCGAGCAACGGCCGCACGGTCTGCGGGTCGCACAGCAAGAAGTCGACGTGCTTGCGGTCGATCCGGTTGCGATAGGCCCGGTTCAGCCCGTGGTCGCCGGTCGTGGCGTAAAACAGATCGCCCAGCGACACCTTGGGGCAGACCAGGGCCCACTCGCCCGCGGCGAGCTGCAACACGCGATAGAAGCTCATCTCGGCCGGCGAGAGGAAGTCGTCGCGCAGCCGATAGGGGAACGGGTCCCGCTTTTGTCGCCCGCCCGCACCGGTCTCTTCCGCCTCCTCCTCGTCCTCCAGGAACCACGCTTGGATGCGGGCCACGATCTCCTCGACCCGCTCCTCGGAGAGGCCGAGCGCGACGAGGATCTTGCGCAAGATGGCGAACCGGTCCATGAGGCAACTCCCTGCCGGCAGGTCTGGCCGCCGCTGCCGGCACGCACATTCTGCGCCCGGACCGCCCCCGGAAGCAATAGCGCGCCAGTCCGGGCCGGGCGACCGTATTGCCCCGCCGCGCGCTTTCTGCTAAGCTGTACGCACAGATAATCTGCCATATCAGAAATACTGTCGACTGAACCCCACGGGAGGCATCGCCGATGGAAACCACCGTTCAAGTGCGCCAGCGAGGGACGCTGACGCTGCCGGCAGAGCTGCGCCAGAAGTACGGCATCGAAGCGGGCGATACGTTCCGCCTCATCGACCTGGACGGTCTGTTTGTCCTGACGCCGATGGTGCCGATGGTGCCAGAGCTGGCGCGCGAGATCGAGCGTATCAGGGTGGAGGCCGGCCTGGACACGACCGAGCTGCTGCAGGCCCTGCGCGAAGAGCGGGTCCGCTATGAGCAGGCCCGCTATGCCCGCGAAGCCGATGGCGGCGAGTGAGACATCCCGGCTGAAGGTCTTCGTCGACGCCGACGTGCTCTTCGCCGGCGCGGCCTCGCCCTCGGAACACGGCGCCAGCCTGGTGCTCCTGCGCCTGGCAGAGATCATGCTCATCCAGGCGATCACCTCGGAGCAGGTGATCGTCGAGGCCGAGCGGAACCTGGCGGCGAAGATGCCGGCAGCCCTGCCGGCCTTTCGGCTGCTAGTCAGCCGTTGCCTGGCCGTCGTCCCCGATCCCACGGCCGCCGAGCGAGCGCCCCACATCGGCAGAGCCGAGCCCGGCGATCTGCCCATCCTGGTGGCCGCGCTGCGGGAGCGGTGCCCCTGGCTGGTCACCTTCAACACGCGGCACTACCAACCGGGCCACCCCGACGTGATCGTGCTGGCGCCGGGCGATTTCGTGAAGCGCGCCCGGCATCTGCTGGCCCAACTACGCCCCGGGGCCGCGTAGGGCGGTGAGGGGATGAGGGGTGGGGGCATCCGCCATACCCGCCCGCCGCGCCCAGGAGGTGGGGGCGCACACGGGCGAGCAGCGGTCGTTCAACGCCCGCCCGGCGCCGGCGAGTAGGCCGTAATCAGGTCAGCGGCCCGCGCCAGCTGTTGGCGATCCCAGCTTATCAAGGGGACGCCGAGTTGAGCCGCCAGAGTGACATACAGGGCGTCGGCGCCGCGCAGCCGATAGCGCGCGGCCGTTCTGCCGGCAGCGATCCCCAGGGCGTGGTCCGTGCTCACCAGCCGTAGCGTCGGGATGGATAACAGGCGGTCGACGGTTCTCTCCCCCAGATCCGGGTTAGCCAGTCGGCGCGCTATCGACCCGCCGACTTCCGACAGCAGCAGGATGGGGGCCGCGATCGGCAAACCTGTGGCTAGCGCTCTCGTCATCCAGGGGTGGGTGGCCGCGTGGTGGTCTTCTTGCCGCACCAGAAAGCTGATCCAGACGCTGGCATCGACGACGATCATAGATCACGCCGCACGTCGTCGATGGCCTCTTGCGCGGAGACGCCTTCCGGCCACCTGGCGCTGATCTCCGCCGACAACTGCTCCAAATCCGCCAGGATGGCGGCCATCTCTTCGCCGGCCGGCGGTGAAGGGCTGACCGGAACCAGGCGAGCGACGACCTCGCCATGATAGGTGATCTCGATCACCTCGCCCTCCTCGCGGACCCGACGCAGGATGCTGCTCGTCTGTTGCTTTAGCTCGCGAACGCCCACGCGGCGCATCACGCACCTCCACGCGCTATGTATCTGCAAATGTAGACGCATTGTAGCGCAAGCGCGGGAACCTGAGCCGGAAGACCTGTTGAATGCGCGATCCCCCCGCTCAGACGTAGACGACGCTCGCGGCAATGTCCTGGGCGATACGCTCCACCCGGATGCTCTCGACGCCCGCCGGCGTCAAGGCGTCTACCGGTCGGCCCAGGATGGCCTCTAATTTGTCGACCAGTTCCACGAAGCGGAAGCCGATCGGACGCTCGAACTCGACGATGAGATCCACATCGCTGCCGGCACCGCCGCCAGCCCGGGCGAACGAGCCGAACAGGCCGATGCGCCTGACGCCATACGCCGCTGCCAGACGGGGAAGTTGCTCGCGCAACGCCTGTATAATTCCGTCAGCTGACTGGTCCGCCGTCTATTCCATGCTCGCCTCGCGTCGCCTCCGGTGAAGGAACTATAGCACACGCTCCTCGCCGCTAACGGGATGCACCAGCCGTCCGCCGGCGACCTAACGGGCCACGCCCACCGCCCCCCGGCCCAACGCCCTGCCGGCAGCCAGCCGGCGCCAAACCGTCGGCCCCGCGGCCAGCGCCATCGGCCGGCGCGCGCTACGCTGAGGGCAGTTGCCCGCCCCGCCACGGAGGACTCCCCCCATGCCCGACACCAAACCCTTCGACATGGCCGCCTACATCGAGCGCACCGCCCATGGCCCCTGCTTCATCTGCCAGATGGCCGCCGGCGACCCGGCGTATCGCCACCACATCGTCTACGAGGACGACCAGGCCATCGCCTTCCTCAATAAGTACCCGCCGCTTGTCGGCTACGTCCTGGTGGCGCCGCGGGCGCACCGGGAGCAGGTGACCGGCGACTTCACGCTCGCCGACTACCTGGCGCTGCAGGCCCTCATCTACCGCGTGACCGAGGCCGTGCGCCGGGTCGTGCCGGCAGAGCGGGTCTATCTCCTCTCGCTGGGCAGCCAGCAGGGCAACAGCCACGTGCACTGGCACGTCGCCCCCCTGCCGCCCGGCGTGCCGTTCCTCGACCAGCAGCTGGCCGCCCTGCACGTCACCGACCGGATCCTCGACCTGTCGGACGACGCCATGGCCTCGCTGGCGGCGCAGATCCGGGCCGCCCTGTAGGCGCCTGCCGGCAGCGGGTCGTAGCCCGGGACGACGGCCAGGTCCAGACAACGAACGACAGACGAGCGGAATGCTACACTGTGTCGCGGCGGGGCCAATGCTATCATGATGCCGTGGGCGCTTCGCCCGTTCGCCCGCTGCCGGAGGTGTTGCATGGAGTGGTGGCAATACATTCATTCGGATCCCAACATCCTTGCCGGCAAGCCGGTCGTCAAAGGCACGCGCCTGGCGGTCGTCTTCCTGCTCGGACTCTTCGCCGCCGGCTGGTCGACCGAGGATGTGCTGGAGAACTACCCTTCGCTGACGCCGGAAGCCCTACAGGCCGTGTTCGCCTTTGCCGCCGACAGCCTGCAGGATGACGCGCTGTATCCCCTGCCTCATGCCGGCTGATGCGCTTCCTGGCCAATGAGAACGTCCCCCTCGCCAGCGCGCGCCGCTGGCGAGACGCCGGTCGTACGTAGGCATCGATGGTGATCCCGGCTGCCGGCAGCGATCCTGATCCCCCTTGTTGTCACGATTTTCGCCCCCTCGAGGGCCGGGATCATAATCCCCGAGCGACACTATCCCGCCTGGCTTCCCCGCCGGGAACGGGCCTGCTGATCAGGGGGG
>JBFGLK010000294.1:0-5026 GCA_041576195.1 Promineifilaceae bacterium (SeqCode) | reverse complement strand
CTGGACTACCCGAGCATGCGCCTGGCCGATGATGTCTTTCTGCGCCCGTTGCGCGGCGGCTTTCGGGCGACCCGTACGTCCAAGGGCATTTACGTCCAGGGGCTGTTGACTGCCGGCATCGAGGTCGCGTGCACCCGCTGCCTCACCGAGGATTGGCAGGAGTTCGAGCTGGAGCTGGATGAAGTCTTTCAGTTTGGCTCCTACCCGCCCGAGGGCGAGTACGCGATTCCGGATACGGGCATCCTGGATCTGGCGCCGCTCGTGCGTGAGCTGAGCGTGCTGGCGCTTCCGATGCAGGTGTTGTGCCGGGACGCGTGTCTTGGGCTCTGCGCTGTCTGTGGGCAGAATCGCAATGAAAGTGACTGCGACTGCGTGCAGGACGAGATCGATCCGCGCCTCGCCGCCCTGCGTGGGCTACTGCCTGCCGCCCCGGACGAGCCAGCCGTCTGACCGGCGCCGAAGCCAGCCAAGCCGATGTTTTTCGACCAGGCCAGGATCTCCGTGCGCAGCGGCGATGGCGGCGACGGGATGATTAGCTTCCGTCGCGAGAAGTTCGTACCATTTGGTGGGCCGGACGGCGGCGACGGCGGTCGGGGCGGGGACATCATCTTCACCGTCCAACCCCATCTCAGCAGCCTCGTGGCGTTTCAGCGCAACGTGCATTATCGGGCGGGCAATGGGGGCAACGGCGGCAGGCGCAACCAGACCGGGGCCAACGGCGAGACCATGCGCCTGGAGGTGCCTCCAGGCACCGTTATCCGTCGCGACGACACAGGCGAGCTGCTGGCCGATCTGACGCAGCCTGGCCAGGAGGTAGTCATCCTCAGCGGTGGGCGGGGCGGCCGGGGCAATGCGCGCTTCGCCTCCAGCACGAATCAGGCGCCGCG
The DNA here is from genome assembly GCA_041576195.1 of Promineifilaceae bacterium (SeqCode). Lineage (GTDB taxonomy): Bacteria > Chloroflexota > Anaerolineae > Promineifilales > Promineifilaceae > JAGVTM01. Next base: position 4,139 of record JBFGLK010000294.1, on the reverse strand, counting down.
CGTGGCGGAGCGGGGTGAGCCTGGCGAGGAGTTCTGGCTCAGGCTTGAGTTGAAGCTCATCGCGGATGTCGGCATCGTGGGCGTACCAAATGCCGGCAAGTCCACGCTGCTCTCGGTCATCAGCGCCGCCCGGCCCAAAATCGCCCCGTACCCATTCACCACCCTCCAGCCCAATCTGGGCGTGGCCCTGTTCGACGATCACGAAACGGTCGTCTTCGCCGACATCCCGGGCCTCATCGAGGGTGCCTCGGAAGGGGTCGGCCTGGGTCATGAGTTCCTGCGCCATATTGAGCGCACGCGCATCCTGGTGCATCTCCTGGACGGCGCCGCCGCGAACCCGGTTGAGGAGTTCGCCATGATCAACCAGGAGTTGGCGCTGCACGATGCCCGCCTGGAGCAGAAGCCCCAGCTCGTCGTGCTCAACAAGATGGACCTGCCAGATGCGGTGGCCTGGGAGCCCCTCGTGGCCGAGGAGATCGCGCGCCTCGGCTTCCCATTCCTCTCGATATCGGCGGTGACCGGTCATGGCGTCCGCGACATGCTCAACCGGGTTCGGCAGATGCTGGCGGAAGCACCCGTGACCGAGGAGCCCGGGCCGGCCGAGCAGGTCGTGATCCGACCCGAACCGGACGAGGCGTCGTTCACCGTCGAGCGCGAGGGGGAGGGCTGGCGCGTGCGCGGTCGGCGCATCGAGCGCGTGGCGGCGATGACCTACTGGGAGTTCGACGCCACGGTCTTGCGCTTCCAGCGGATCCTGGAGCAGATGGGCATCTCGGCGGCGCTTGAAGACGCCGGCGTGCGCCCGGGCGACCGCGTGCGCATAGGCCAGGAGGAGCTCGAGTGGGGGAGGAGTGATGCGTCTTGGGCTACTTGGCGGGACGTTTGACCCGCCACACCTGGCGCACCTGATGCTGGCGGAGCTGGCCCGGGAGCAATTGGCGCTCGATCGTGTCCTGTTCCTGCCGGCAGGCGAGCCGCCGCACAAACCCGATGGGCCCCGGGCAGACAGCGAGGCCCGTTTGGCGATGACCGGCCTCGCCATTGCCGGCAACCCGGCATTTACGCTGGATCGCACGGATGTCGACCGGCCCCCACCACACACGACGGTTACCTTGCTGCCGCGGATCGCCGCGGCTTATCCGGGGGCGGCGCTCTGGTTGCTTCTCGGAAGCGATTCGCTTCGTGACCTGCCGGCATGGCATGAGCCGGAGCGCATCCTGACGCAGTGCCGGTTGGCCGTCCTGCCCCGGCCCGGCGTCGAGGTCGCCTGGGAACCCCTCGAAGCGGCGCTGCCCGGCATACGGGCGCGGGTGCTGTTGCTCGACGGGCCTACGATCAGCCTTTCCTCGACGGAGCTTCGCCGGCGGGCCCAGGCCGGGCAGTCCGTGCGCTATCTCGTGCCGGACGGGGTGCGTGCGTTTTTCGAGGGACGCCGCCTTTATCGCTCGGAGACCGATGGACCGACAGGTGGCGGCCTGACCCCCGCATTGGCGCCATGAGCGACTCCGGCCGTGGCCATCCGGTCACCCCGCGTCGCCTGATCGCCGCGCTGCTGATGTTGGGCTTAATCGCCGTCGCGGTTGCCGGCTTGCAGCCGGGCATTCAGATCCGCTGGGTCACCGAAAGCGAGCTGGACGTCACCGGCTACAACCTCTACCGGTCGCCAGAGCCGGATGGAGCGTTTCGCCAGATCAACCCGAACCTCCTGCCCCCGGCCGCAGACCCGTTCCTCGGCGCAGAGCATTTCTACGAGGACACGGATGTGCGCCTGGGCCGGACGTATTACTACGAGCTCGAGACCATCGACCGGAGCGGGAATCGCACGCGAAGCCAGCCCATCGGCCTGCGCCCGAGCCTCCGCTGGCGCCTGCTCGGCAGCCCTTGATCGGCCGCGCCAGATTTGACCCGGCCAGAGTCCCTGGCTATAATGGCGTGCCGTTCAACGCGGGACGATTCCACGGTGGACGCGCCGTTTGGCACTTAACTTCTGTTACTTATCGGGGCGATACGCCCTTATTTTTTTGGAGATCTGTAGTCAATGCCGAAGCGAACATATCAGCCAAAGATCCGCCGCCGCAAGCGCGTTCATGGCTTCCGGGCCCGCATGAGCACGCGTAGCGGTCGTCTGGTGCTCAAGCGCCGCCGGGCGCGCGGCCGCAAGGGGCTGACGCCCTCGATGAACGAGCACGTGAAGCACGTCAACTGGAATGGCAATAAGGCGGTCTCCTACCGCAACGTGAAGCGGTCTGGCGGTTAGGCCGCCCCGGAATGGGGAAACGGCATCGCCTGCGACGCTCGCGCGAGGTGGCCCATGTCCGCCAACAGGGTGAGAGCCGGCGTCATCCGCTCGCAATCCTGCTTTTCGTCGAGAATGGGCGACCCGAAAGCCGTTTTGCCATTTCCGCCAGTGCGCGACTCGGCAAGGCACACCGGCGCAACCGGGCCAAGCGGATGCTTCGCGAGAGCCTGTGGCGCCATCTGGACGAGATACGGCCGGGATGGGACTGCCTTCTTATTGCCCGGGCCCAGACGGCTACGGCGACGTTTGCCGACGTGGAGAAGGCCGTGATGACACTCCTGGGCCACGCCGGCTTGCTGGCGAGCGCCAGCCGGGCCGCGACCTCGCTCGATGTTGCCGGCAACGGGGCGCCAGACCGGCGTCCTGAGACGCCATGAAGAAGCTGTTCCTCCTGCTCATTCGCCTATATCAAAACACGATCTCCCGGGCGCTGCCGCCCAGCTGTCGTTTCACCCCGTCATGCTCGCACTACGGCTATGAGGCCATCGAGCGCTATGGGGTGTTCAAGGGTGGCTACCTGGCCGTGCGGCGCATCCTGCGCTGTCACCCATTCCACCCTGGCGGCTATGACCCGGTTCCCTGACGGAGACGCTCCTTGACGACGCACATTCGCCGCCCCCAAACGCGGGCGCTTCTGTTCTTCATGCTGGCCGGGCTGCTCTTTGCCGCCTGCGGCGACCTGGTGGAAAACGCAAACTGGCCCGGCCTCTCTGCCAGGGGCAGCGTGGTCTACGTCGCCTACGGGCCAGCCGTGGCCGCCTTTGACCTGGACAGTCGGGCCGAGCTCTGGTCCTATCCGTTGGAGCCGGCGGCGGGCCGCAGCTTCTTCGCCTCACCGTCTGTGGCCGACAATCGCGTGATTATCGGCGACTATGGCGTGTCCGGTGGCTTCCTTTCACCGGCGGTGAAGGTGTCGCTGTTGGCGCTGGACACGTCGGGCGATGGGCCGCCGCGCGAGCTCTGGATCAACGACGAGCTGGCGCGTGATCGTATCGTCGCTCCACCGCTGCAGGTGGGCGAAACCGTCTATGTGGGCACGGCCGACAATCTGCTCCTGGCGCTCAACGCGGGTAGCGGCCGCGAGCTTTGGCGCTTCGAGACAGGGCACAGCATCTGGGCGCAGCCGCTCCTGCAAGATGAGATCCTCTATGTCGTTTCGCTGGACAAGCGCCTTTACGCCATCTCGCGCGAAGACGGCGCGCTGCAGTGGCAGGTGGAGTTCGGCGGGGCGATCATCAATCAGCCGGTGCTGGGCGAGGGCATGCTCTATGCCGGCAGCTTCGACAACAAGCTCCACGCCGTCGACCTGTCCACGGGCACCGAGGCCTGGTCGGTTGATGCGGGCGGTTGGATCTGGGCGGGGCCGGCGTTGGCCGGCGATCGCGTCTTTTTCGCCGACCTGGACGGCATGCTTTACGCGGTGGATGCCGGCACAGGCAATCCTGCCTGGACCGTCGACGGGACCGCGCTCGGCCTGGTGCAGGCGACCCCGATCATCTACGAAGATTTGATCATCTTTGCCGGCGCCGACGTGGAGTCCGAAGAAGAACAGCTAGGCGGCACACTGCTGGCGGTCCGACAAGACACGGGCGCAGAAGTCTGGCGCCAACGCACGCCGGCGCCCGTGTATGCCAGTCCGATCCTGGTCGACGACCGGCTGGTGGTGGCCGTCAGCAGCGCACAGGGGCTATTATTCGTCTATGATGCAGCTACCGGGCAGCCCGATGGCGCGCCGGTGGCGCCGGCCGCGAGCCAGGGCTAGCGCGGACCAGGCCTGAGCGCCGGGCGACAAGGGTACCTCCTGTCGCAGGCGCCGGCCCAGGGAAAGTTACACCCATGT